>CAVIFG010000013.1:5800-17808 GCA_963641955.1 Escherichia coli | reverse complement strand
GTTCAACAGGCGCGCCCTGCGGGTTAGCATGGGCACTGTTCTTCAGATCCCGTGGGCGTACATCGAAGCCGACGCGGCGGAGGCTTACCCGAAACAATTGAACGTCCTTGGCTTTAAAACCGCGGCGATGGCGCTGACGGATAATTCGGTAAGCATCGACGATAAAAATCTTGGCGCGGAGGAAAAGCTTGCGATAATTCTTGGCTCGGAGGGGCACGGACTTCCTGCGGCAACTATCACCGCCTGCGATTATACAGTAAAAATCCCCATGTTTTACGGCGTAGATTCGCTCAACGTTGCGGCGGCAAGCGCCGTTGCATTCTGGGAGCTTCGGAAACGATAATTAATAAAAAACAGACCCGCTCGCGGATAAACGAGCGGGTCGATTTTTATGTTGAAATAAATCAGTCTGCAAGAAGCTTCTCAACGCTTGCAAGCTTTACGCACACGCAGAAAACTTCCATTGCCGAGCGGAGTTCCTCGACTGTCGGGAATGTGGGCGCGATACGGATGTTCTTGTCCTTGGGGTCCTTGCCATAGGGGTAGGTCGCGCCGGCGCCGGTCATAACAACGCCTGCTTCCTTTGCGAGGGAAACTATGCGCTTTGCTGTGCCGTCGAAGCCGTCAAAGCTGATGAAGTAGCCGCCCTTGGGGCTCTTCCAGCTTCCTGCGCCTACGGGAGCGATCTCCTTGTCAAGTATCTCAAGAACTGCCTCGAACTTGGGGCGGATTATCGCAGCGTGGCGCTTCATCTGCTCCTTAATGCCGTCAGCATTCTTGAAGAATCTTACATGGCGGAGCTGATTGAGCTTATCAAAACCGATGGTCTGATATGTCATCTGGCTTTTTACGAAGTCGATATTAGCCTTGCTTGCTGCCATAACTGCAAGACCGCTGCCGGGGAAGGATATCTTGGATGTGGATGTGAACTCGAATACCATATCGGGATTGCCCGCCTTTGCGCACTCGTCGATGATGTTGAGGAGTGTGTCGTGGTCGTCGGAGAGGTGGTGAACGCAGTATGCGTTATCCCAGAAAATACGGAAGTCCTTTGCAGCGGGCTTGAGAGCCGCCATGCGCTTTACGACTTCGTCGGAATAGGTAAGACCTGTGGGGTTGGAGTACATCGGAACACACCAGATGCCCTTTATGGACTCATCGGAAGCAACAAGGCGCTCGACCTCGTCCATGTCGGGGCCGTCCTCCTTGTACTCAACATTTATCATCTCAATGCCCAGCGACTGGCAGATAGCAAAATGTCTGTCGTAGCCGGGAACGGGGCATAGGAACTTTACCTTGTCATACTTGCACCAGGGCTTCTCACTGCCGAGAACGCCGAGCTGAAGTGCACGGATGATGGTGTCGTACATAAGCTGGAGGGAAGCGTTGCCGCCGACGATTATGTTTTCGGGCTTTACATCCAGCATTTCCGCGAACATTGCCTTTGCCTCGGGGATACCGTCGAGAACGCCGTAGTTGCGGCAGTCCATTCCGCCCTCGGTCTTGTAGTCGTCGGTGCCGAGAATGGTCATCATATCCTTGGTGAGGTCAAGCTGCACGGGTGTGGGCTTTCCGCGGGACATATCAAGCTTCAGACTCTTTGCCTTGTGTTCGTTGTACGCCTTTTCGAGCTGTGCCTTTTCTGCGGCAAGCTGCTCCTTTGTCATCTGTGTATAAAGCATTGTTCCATAGTTCCTTTCCGTAATTGCGGCATTGCTCCGCTTTCTTTCTGTATTTCATTATAACATAGCAATTTTGTTTTTGCAAGTGCTTTTTGCACTTCTTGCAAAATAAAAATTCATTTTCGGGAAAATGACAAATAAAACACCGCCGCGCCGTCTGTAATTGAGCATTTTACAGAGCGCGGCGGCTGTTTTATAAATTTCATACCGCTTTTTTATGCTTTTTTGAGAACTGCGCGAAATAATCCGTCTCCCGCTTTTTCAGCTTGTGCCATACTATTATAAAACATATTATATGCACCAGCAGGGTCACAATCCATGTTATCGGGTAGGATACATACACGGTGAAAACATTGTGGTATTCATCCATCTGAAACACGGTGGCGATCCACAGGATTCTTAATCCGCAGGCTCCCGCGAGGGAAACTATCATCGGCAGGACTGAGTATCCCAGCCCGCGCATCATTCCTACCATAACATCCATTATGCCACAGAGAAAATATGTCGTGGAGATAACGCTCATGCGGTCTATGCCCGCGTCTATCGCGGCGGGAGTGCTCGTGTAAATGCTGAGCAGGGGACGCCCGAGGGCGAACGCCGCCCAGCCGAGGATAAGCCCCGTTGCGACTACGCAGAACTGCGCGCAGAAAAGTATGCGCGGTATCCTTTCAAACTTCCGCGCGCCGACGTGCTGACCCGTGAATGATATCGCCGCCTGATAGAACGAGTTCATCGCGATGTAGATAAATCCCTCGATGTTCGCTGCGGCGGAGTTTCCCGCAACAACGATGTCGCCGAAAAGATTTATGGACGACTGTATAACAACGTTCGACAGCGCGAATACCACGCCCTGAAATCCCGCAGGAATGCCCACGCGGAGTATTTCGCTAAGATTTTTTCCGTCTATGCGCAGCTTCTTTATATTAAGGTGTATGCCGCCCTGCTCGTGGATAAGGCAGCGCACCACCAGCACCGCTGAAACGGATTCAGAAATGACCGTCGCGAGGGCAACGCCTGCAACATCCATTCTGAAAAGAATGACGAACACAAGATTGAGTATGACGTTTATCACGCCCGCTATTATAAGAAAGTACAGCGGGCGCTTCGTATCCCCGACGGAGCGGAGCAGCGCCGCGCCGAAGTTATACAGCATTATCACCGGCATACCCGCGAAATATATTCTGAGATATGTGACCGCCAGCGGGAGCACGCTTTCGGGGGTCTGCATAAGCTCCAGAAGCTGCGGCGCAAAGATAAGTCCTACCGCCGCCAGCAGCACGCCGCTGAAAAGGCTGAGGGTTATCGCCGTGTGGGTTATGTGGGAGAGATTTTCGCTGTCCCCCGCGCCGTGTGCTCTTGCCGCAACAACGTTGACGCCGACGGAAAGCCCGACGAACAGGTTAGTCAGCAGGTTGATGAGCGCCGTGTTGGAGCCGACCGCGGCGAGCGAATTATCCCCCGCGAACCGGCCGACAACGATTATATCCGCCGCGTTGAACAGGAGCTGAAGCACTCCAGAAGCCATCAGCGGCAGCGTAAAAATCAGCAGCTTTTTAAGAACGGAGCCGCTGCACATATCCATTTCGTATTGCCTTGCCAAAACAGTATCCTCTTTTCTTGCAGTGTCACTTATTGAATTATATCACAGCCGCGCTCGAAATGCAATTGTTTTTTGCGGGGGTGATGTCTGTGGGAGTGTGTGGAAGTTAGTTTTGTATAATCTGCCTAAAAAGTTTGTTTGGTAAGCCTAGGCTAACTGTTATTTCGCCAAAAATGCAGCGGCAGGGAAAAAAGTTAGTCAGAACTTATTGACAACTTGGCATAAATGCGTTATTATATAACGTGGTTAGAGAACACTAATAGAGTTGCACAAGGCTAAGTTTTCACACCGACGAGCCGAAGCAGCAAAATGCAAAAACACAGGAGGGAACAGAAATGATGCCTCTTACAATGGCTGATGCAGGAGAGCCGCTGATGATCAAAAAGATCGGCGGAAATCCCGATACGCGAAAGTTTCTCGAGAACCTCGGCTTTGTGGTCGGGGGAGAGGTCACGATAATCAGCGAAATAAGCGGTAACGTGATCGTGAATGTAAAAGAATCCCGCGTCGCTGTTTCGAAAGAAATGGCGCAGAAAATAATGATCTGAGCAGGACAATACGGAGGAGGTTTTTGGTTTATGGCAACATTGCGTGACGCAAAAGTAGGCACGACAGTTACCGTTAAGAAGCTGTCGGGCGAGGGCGCTATAAAGCGCAGGATAATGGATATGGGCATCACAAAGGGCACAGAGATCTATATCCGCAAGGTGGCACCGCTGGGCGATCCCGTTGAGGTCACCGTAAGAGGATACGAGCTGTCGCTGCGTAAAGCTGACGCAGAGATGGTAGAGATCTGATTTATTTTTGGTAATTATTTGTCGGCGGCGGTTAGTTGCCGATAATTGAGAGGAGATCAAATCATGGAGATAAAAATAGCGCTGGCTGGTAACCCTAACTGCGGTAAAACCACGCTGTTCAACGCGCTGACCGGCTCCAACCAGTTCGTTGGTAACTGGCCCGGAGTTACAGTTGAGAAGAAGGAAGGCAAGCTCAAGGGCAACAAGGATGTAGTCATCACCGACCTGCCCGGTATCTATTCGCTTTCCCCCTACACCCTCGAAGAGGTCGTTGCAAGAAACTACCTCATTCAGGAAAGACCTAATGCAATCCTTAACATCATCGACGGTACCAACCTCGAGCGTAACCTTTACCTCACGACTCAGCTCGTTGAGTTAGGCATTCCTATGATCGTTGCCGTTAACATGATGGATGTCGTTAAGAAGAACGGCGATAAGATCAACATCGAGCAGCTCTCCAAGGAGCTTGACTGCGAGGTTTGCGAGATTTCCGCGCTGAAGGGCACAGGCATCACCGAGGCTGCACAGAAGGCTGTTGCCGCTGCAAAGTCCGGCAAGAAGGTCGTTCCCCAGCACAAGTTCTCCGGCTGCGTAGAGCACGCTATCGCGCATATCGAGGAAGCTTTCCTGCATGATATGCCCGAGGAGCAGCAGAGATGGTACGCGATAAAGATCTTCGAGCGCGATGAGAAGGTCCTCGAAGCACTGAAGATCCCCGCAGAAACCATGGAGCACATCGAGAACGACATCAAGGCTGCTGAAACCGAGATGGACGACGATGCAGAGAGCATCATCACAAACGAGCGTTACCTCTACATAGCAACCATCATCAAGGACTGCCTTAAGAAAAAGAACAAGGGCGGCCTGACAGTTTCCGATAAGATAGATAAGATCGTTACCAACCGTTGGTTAGGTCTTCCTATTTTTGCGGTTGTAATGTGGCTGGTTTACTACATTTCTATGGTAACCGTAGGTTCCGCTGCAACAGACTGGGCTAACGACGGACTGTTCGGCGACGGCTGGTTCGCACTCGGAATAGGCAGAGGCGCATATGACGAGGCTTCCGAAGAATACAGCGATGCAATGAGCGCTCTGGATGCATTCGGTGTTGCTCCCGATCTTGAGGACGAGGAGTTCGACGCTGACGCAGCTCTTGCAGAGATCACCGAGTTCACTCCCTCCGAGGAATCCGTTCCTTATGAGGTAGAGGATGAGGAAACCCTCGCATTAAGCGAGATCACAGTTTACGCTTCCGAGATCCCTGCTGACGCAGACGAGGAAGAAACCCTCGGCACAACATATGCTGACGCAGTATCTTACTTCACCGAGAACGGCTTCGACGAGCCTGATCCTGCTGAATACGGTCCTTGGGTTCCTGGTATCCCCGTACTTGTTGAAAACGGACTTGACGCAGTTAACTGCGTTGACTGGCTGAAGGGTCTTATCCTCGATGGTATCATCGCAGGTGTGGGCGCAGTACTCGGCTTCGTTCCCCAGATGCTGGTTCTGTTCATATTCCTTGCATTCCTTGAGGCCTGCGGTTATATGGCGCGTGTTGCGTTCGTACTTGACCGTGTATTCCGTAAGTTCGGTCTTTCCGGTAAGTCCTTCATCCCGATCCTTATCGGTACAGGCTGCGGTATCCCCGGTATCATGGCTTCGCGTACAATCGAAAACGAGCGTGACCGTCCGTATGACAGTAATGACCACAACATTTATCCCCTGCGGCGCTAAGGTTCCGTTCATCGCAATGATCGCGGGCGCGATCTTCGGCGGTTCTCCGTGGATCTCCACAGGCGCATACTTCATCGGTATCGCGGCTATCATCGTTTCCGGTATCATCCTTAAGAAGACAAAGATGTTCGCAGGCGATCCCGCTCCGTTCGTAATGGAGCTTCCTGCATACCACTGGCCTACAGTAGGCAATGTTCTCCGCTCCATGTGGGAGCGCGGCTGGTCCTTCATCAAGAAGGCGGGCACGATCATCACACTGTCCACCATCTTCGTATGGTTCACATCCTACTTCGGATTTGTTGACGGCGCATTCCAGATGCTCGACGAGAGCCAGATGGAATATTCCATCCTCGCAGCAATAGGCAACGCAATCTGCTGGCTGTTTGCACCTCTTGGCTGGGGCAACTGGCAGGCAACTGTCGCAGCGGTTACAGGTCTTGTGGCTAAGGAGAACATCGTTGGCACACTGGGCGTTCTGTACGGCGGCGGAGAGCTTTCCGTATACGCAGCAATGGGTCAGGCGTTCACAACCGTAAGCGGTCTGTCCTTCCTTATCTTCAACCTGCTGTGCGCTCCCTGCTTCGCGGCTATGGGTGCCATCAAGCGTGAGATGAACAGTGCTAAGTGGTTCTGGTTCGCTATAGGTTATGAGTGCGGCTTCGCTTATGTTATAGCGCTGATCGTAAACAACCTTGGCAAGCTCTTCACAGGCACGATCAGCGGTGCATTCGATGTTATCTTCCTGATAGTTGCGTTTGTTCTGCTGGCAGGTCTGATCTATCTGCTTGTAAGACCTTACAAGGAGTCCACAAAGCTCACCGAAAAGGTCAAGGTTTAAGATACCTTTCTGAGTAACTTTCATATATACGGCGGGCGGTATGGGAGCAGTTCCTGCCGCCTGCTGTGCTTTTTTCGGAGGTGTTTTCCATGTTGGAATTTCTTGCGCAGAATTACGGTTCGATACTTGTCGGAGCGATACTTCTGGCTATCGTGGTGCTTATCATAAGAAAGCTTGTAAAGGATAAGCGTGCGGGAAAAAGCTCCTGCGGCGGAAACTGCTCCGCCTGCGGACATAACTGTGCCGCCTGCGGAGGGCACTGCGCGGAGCATACGCCTCACGGAAATAACGGAAAGTGACCCGTAAACGCCGAAAGGAAACAAAACAATGCCAACTTATGCACAGAAAAAATACCTCTTCGCCATTTACAAGCTCGGGTGTAATTCTGAAAACGTAAGCTCCGCCGAGGTCGCAAAGATAGTCGGGGTGAGCAAGGCAAGCATGGTGAAGATGTCACAGCGGCTGACCGACGACGGGTACATCCACAAGGCGCCCTATGGAAAGATAACGCTTACAGAGGCGGGCGTCCGCGAGGCTAACGCGCTTTTCACCAACTGCATAATCATCAACGACTTCTTAAAGAAGCTCGGGATTGCGGAGGACAAGGCGGACAGCGACGCAGTGACGATAGTATCCCGCGTAAGCGAGGAAACGCTGGACAACCTTGTGAGGTATGTCCTTGCGGGATGACATGGCTAGATAATAAAAAAGGCACTCCATTTCGGAGTGCCTTTTCTTATTTATACAAAAAATTACTTGCCCGCCTGCTTCTCAAGTATCTTGTTCTGTGCGTTTACAACGGAGCGGAGATGGCGGCGCTGATTGTAAAGCTCGATGATATTGTTTATGCGGCGCCTTACAAAGCGGATGTTAAAGGGCTTCGCGATGACGTCCGCCGCGCCGAGGTCGTATGCGCGGGAAAGTGATTTGTCCGATGTATCGGCGCTGATTATAAACACGGGAACATCGTCTATGTAACCGTTCTTAACCATATATTCCAGCACGCCGAAGCCGTCCATAACAGGCATCATGATATCCAGCAGCACCGCGCACAGCTCGTCCTTGTGGCGCTCGAACTCTTCGATGGCGCGCTGCCCGTTTTCCGCTTCGATAACGCTGCGGTCGTTGAATGTGTCGCAGAGCATAAGGCGGTTGAATTCAAAGTCATCGACTATAAGAAGCGTATTTCTTTCTGCCATGATCTAATCCCCCTCGCGAAGTACATATTATTTTAATTAATTATATAATATTTTGATGAGAATGTCAAGTTTTTCACATCGCCGCCTAAGAGAATTTCAGCACAAAATTTTTGGTTTTATTATGCACCCTGACAGCCCCGAAGCTAATTTCGCCAAAAAAAGAAAAAACTCTTGCCAAATATAAAAAAGTATGATATACTAAAATTGTATTATTGTAGGCAGGCTTCGCTGCCGAAAAAACAGCCGCAGCGATTCAGGGGAACTAAATGCGGCAATACTATTTGAAAGGATGTAGTTGAAATGGCTAAGACAAGAAAAATATTATCCGTTCTTACTGCGGCGGCCATCGCCGTTTCGTCGGCTCCCGCCGTTCTGAGCGCTCCCGTTTATGCGGCGACAACAACCCCCGCGTACGACAGCAGGGACATAGTGCCGTTCTCAATGTTTGATACAGACAGCAGTGCTGCGGCACAGGAAAAATTCGAGAGCATGATGAATACCGTTACCCGCAAGGTAATCGGCGATATCACATTTGCAGACCTCGAGCGCCTGACATCTCTTAATTTAAGCGGGCTGAAGCTTGAGAATGTTCCTAAGTGCATACAGTACATGACAAGACTTCGCACGCTGAACCTTTCCGACAACCTGCTCAGAAATTCCTCGTTCAGCAATGTCGACCTTACCGAGTGCGTGAGCCTTAACAGCATAGACATCAGCAACAACTATCTTACAAGTGTTCCGTCGTGGTATGTTTCCATGGATATGAGCACCAAGAAGATAACAAACAACCTCATCAACACCGCAAATCAGCGTGCCATAACCCCGACGCCCTCCGCATATTATTTCATGAAGGGCGAGAATATCAACGAAAACGCGCTGAAAAACAAGATACTCGCGTCGGTGAAGCTTTCCGACGGCAGCGCGCTGCCCACGTTCTTCTACGACCCCGACTATCCTCCCTATGACGAGGACGATCCCGATAACACCAACATAATCGACGGCGATCAGTATTACCACGCGCTGGATTTTGAAAGCTGGGATATCTCCAAGTACCTTGACAAGGATCACAATGTTTCCTTTACAGGCAAGTCCGCAAGCGTGGATGTTGTCGTAAGGCTGTATAACGGAAGCTCGGGCAACCCCAAGACATCCGCGACAGTAAAGATATACTTCCTCGACGGCAGCGACCCCTCCACCACAAAGGTGCGCCTTGAAACTCTTATCAACGAGTGCAAGGATTACAAGAAGGGCGACTATGCCGCAACAAGCTGGACCAATTTTGAAGCTGCGCTCAAGACCGCAAACGCTATCCTCGCATATGACGACGCGGACAACGAGATGATAAAGGACGCCCTCAACGGACTTCAGCGCGCAAAGAACGCGCTTGTCAACGGCGTTTCCAGCGATACCAAGAAAGTGCTCACCGACCTTATCTCCATTGCTTCTTCCTATAAGGAAGCAGATTATTCCGCGGCTAGCTGGGCAAAGTTCTCCGCGGCGGTGGACAGACTCAAGGAAGTTTCCAACGACGCCGACGCTTCCGTTACGGAAGCCAATGCTGCCATAAAGGCATATCAGGAGGCGCAGGCAGGCCTTACCGCGACATCTCTTGTAACTCCCGACATAGTTGCCAAGTCCGAGTTTGATGCTATCTACGGCGTCAACAAGACCGTGACATACACCGGCGTTACCCGCGGCGGCTATAAGTACACATGGGTATTCAACGGCAAGGACATCACCGACCCCATGGCGCTCAACCCGGAGATAAAGTATGAATCCGCCAACGAAGAGGCGATACGCCTTCAGGTCGGCAGCGCAAGCGATTACCAGATCGTTTCCTTTGCGCAGACCGGCAAGTTCCCCGGAAAGGCTTCGATAACGCTTGATGTTTCGGGCAAGTACACCGACGGCACATATCGCCTTTACAAGTGGGATTCTTCCGCAAAGACATCCAAGCTTGTGGGCAATGTTGATGTAAAGAAGGGCAGCACAACGCTCAGCCTTGACGAGGGCGGCGACTACTACATAAGCTCTGTTATACAGAACTTTGACATGATCTCCAACAATTTCGAGATAGATAACAGCAAGCTCACCATTTCCTGCGCATTCAAGAAAAAGTACACTGTAAGATCCTTTAAGAGCTCCCTCGAAAACGGCGATTCCGTTACAGTAAGAAAGGCTGACGGCACCATCGTTTCCGACGGCGACTATATCGCAACAGGCATGACCGCGACCGCAGCGGGCAGCAGCACAGCCTACACCATTGTTGTCCCCGGCGACATTGACGGCGACGGCAACGTGACCGCCCTCGACGCGGTGGTGATCCTCCGCGCTGTAACGGGCGAGGTCACCATCGACACCTACGCGCAGAAGGCTGCGGGCGATGTCAACGGCGACGGCTGGGTAAGAGCCGACGACGCAGTGTCTATTCTTAAATACAGCATAGGGATGGAGTGAGCCTTAACGGAGGCAGGATGAACACAAAAACCATTTCCGAAAACAGGCAGGCTCGCCATGAATATTTCATCATCGAGAGCTATGAAGCAGGCATCGAGCTGTTCGGCACGGAGGTTAAATCCATCCGTCAGGGCGGCGTTAACCTCAAGGATTCGTGGATATCGATAGAAAACGGCGAAGCCTTTATCAGAAATATGCACATCGCTCCCTATGAAAAGGGCAACATTTTCAACCGCGATCCTTATCGCGTAAGAAGGCTCCTTATGCATAAAAAGGAGATACTGAAGCTTTTCGGGCAGGTGAAGCAGGGCGGATTTACGCTGATACCCATTTCGCTGTATTTCAAGGACAGCAAGGTGAAGGTGCAGGTGGGTCTGTGCAAGGGCAAAAAGCTGCACGACAAGCGCGACGACATGGCAAAGCGCGACGCGGGCAGGGAAATAGAGCGCGCGATGAAACAGCGCTCCCGCGATTGACAGATAACAAAATGAGCCGCCCGAAATGGCGGCTCATGGCGTATTTTATTGAGTTGTCCCGCGGATACCGATAAAACGGCATAACGGCCGCAGAGCGGTACGGTGAAAACGGATCTGATTTGCAAAGGAAATTGAATATGGCGAAGATAAAAACACTTTTTGTATGCCGCGAGTGCGGGCAGGAATATCCTAAATGGAACGGCCGCTGCTCGGCGTGCGGCGAATGGAACACCATCGAAGAGGCGACTCCCCCCGCCGCCGTTGCCGGCAAGATCTCCGCGCCCGTCGGGGAGTTCAAATACAGCCGCATAGGCGACATAGAATACGAGGACGAAACCCGCTACGAAACCGGCATTTCCGAGCTTGATCGCGTTCTCGGCGGCGGGCTTGTAAAGGGCTCGCTGGTGCTTATCGGCGGCGACCCGGGCATAGGAAAATCCACTCTGCTGCTGCAGATCTGTGGCTTTATGGGCAAGGAGCACACCATCCTCTATGTTTCGGGGGAGGAAAGCGAGCGGCAGATAAAGCTGCGCGCAGAGCGGCTCGGGGTAAATTCCGATAATCTTTTCCTGGCATCAAACAACAGCTGCGAGAGCATTATCCATGCGGTCTGCGCCAACAAACCCGAGGTGGTCATCATTGACTCGATACAGACCATAACATCCAGCGCCGTCACTTCTGCCGCTGGAAGCATCGTGCAGGTGCGGGAGTGCACCGGGGCGTTCATGCGCATGGCGAAGTCGGAGGAGATACCCGTTTTCATTGTATCCCATGTAAACAAGGACGGCGGCATTGCCGGCCCGAAAATAATGGAGCACATCGTTGACACCGTGCTTTATTTCGAGGGGGAGAAGCAGCTATCCTACCGAATACTCCGCGCGATAAAAAATCGTTTCGGCTCGACCAACGAGATAGGCGTTTTCAATATGGACGACGACGGTCTGAAAGAGGTCACGAACCCGTCGGAAATGATGCTTTCGGGCAGGCTCCGCAACATCTCGGGAAGCGCCGTGGTGTGCTCCGTAGAGGGCACCCGCCCCATCCTCGCGGAGGTGCAGGCGCTGGTGACAAAATCAGGGCTGTCCGCGCCGCGCCGCGTTGCGACAGGGTTTGACTATAACAGGCTGTACATGATACTCGCTGTGCTCGAAAAGCGGACGGGATTTTTCTTCGGCGGCGTTGATGTGTATGTCAACATCGTCGGCGGACTGCGGATAGACGAGCC
>CAVIFG010000013.1:0-5790 GCA_963641955.1 Escherichia coli | reverse complement strand
CGAGCCAGCGGCGGATCTTGCGGTGGCGATGGCGCTGTATTCGGGGCTGTGCGACAAGGTAATTCCCGAAAAACTCATGGTGTTCGGCGAGGTGGGGCTTGGCGGAGAAATACGCGCCGTCAGCCATGTCCGCGAGCGCGTAAAAGAGGGCGCGCGGCTGGGTTTCGAGAAGTGCATAATCCCGAAGCAGTCGTTCTCGTCCCTAAGCAAAAGCGAAAACTACGGCATACAGATCATCGGCGTAAACACGCTGGAGCAGGCATTCCGCGCGATATCCGAGAAAAAGCCCGAGGAAAAGTGATGGTCACTCCATGCTCTCGAATTCGTCGGGCTTATCCGTGGTGGCGTCTATGTACTCCATAAGTCCGCCGTAGATCGTGAACGCAACTTTCTGCTGATATTCCCATGTGGAAAGCTTTGCCTCCTCCTCGGGGTTGGAGAGGAACCCGCATTCTATCATGAGCGAGGGGTTCGGGTTGGATTTCAGCAGGAACAGCTCGTCGCCGGAGAGCTTTATTTCGCGGTCGTTGCCTTCCTGCAAAATAGCGAAGCGGTTCTGCATTATCTGCGCAAGGGTGCGGTTGTTGGGATTGTTATTGTTGTAGAACATCTGCCCGCCGAAATACTGCGGGTCAGTGTAGTTGTTCTGATGTATGCACAGAAATATGCTGTCGGGATGGCTCTGCACTATTTCAAGGCGGTTGTCCATGTCGGACAGCTTCTGATTTCGTATGCCCTCGGTGCCCGCATCATAGATGGATATGTCCTCGTCGCGGGTGAGCACCACCTCAAACCCCGACATTTCCAGCATATCCCGCAGCCCAAGGACTATGGAAAGATTAACGTCCTTTTCGAGCAGGCCGCTTTTGCCGACCGCCCCCGAATCAAGTCCGCCGTGTCCCGCGTCGAGGACTATCACGGGCTTTTCTGCGGCGGGCGCGGACGTGGGCAGGGCGTGCTCCGTCACGCGGGCGCAGACCGCCAGCAGCACGAATGCGCTGACTATTGAAAGTGTAAGCTTCACCGATTGTTTGTTCAGTTTCATATTTTACCTCCGCTGATATGTTCTTGTCCTATTGATATGACGGCGGGCGGACAAATATGTGCGCAGTACGGATAGAAGTGTTTCCTGCACTCGGCAGGATAGGTGCAGTCACCATTATCCTGTGGCAAAAAACGGATCAAAAAGCACGCTTTGCGGGCGATTTTTTGACGATCCGATTTGGCAATGGGTCTGCCGTGTTTTTTCCGCCGCAGATCTATAAATTTCAAAAATGTATTGCGAAAAAGCGCGGGATGTGATAAAATAATAACAGACGCGGCACTGTGCCGTAATTCTTTATAACAGAAAGGAAATGCAGCATGACAGCTTTTTCTACCGCAGATATCCTCCTGCCCAAGCTTGACGCGGAGGGCATGACAAAATGGAGCGTTGTAGCCTGTGACCAGTACACCGGCGAGCCCGCATACTGGGCAAAGACCGCAGAGATAGCGGGAAATTCCCCCTCAACGCTGGATCTTATTCTCCCCGAGGTATATCTCGAGCAGCCCGACGCTGAACAGCGCATTAAGAATATAAACGCAACGATGGAGAAGTACCTCGCCGACGGACTTTTCGAGGAGCACAAGAACTGCCTTATCATCACCAAGCGCACGCAGGCGGATGGCAGAGTGCGCACGGGACTTGTCGGCGCCATCGACCTTGAACAGTATGATTACAGCAAGGGCAGCAGCTCGCAGGTCCGCGCCACGGAAGCGACCGTTGCCTCCCGCATTCCTCCGCGCGTTAAGATACGCAAGGACGCGGCGCTGGAGCTTCCGCATATCATGATACTTATCGACGACGAAAACAAGACCGTTATCGAGCCGCTTGAGGCAAAGATGGACGGCATGAAGAAGGTATACGATTTCGAACTTATGCAGAACGGCGGCCACCTCGAGGGCGCAGTGCTGAGCGCAGAGGACACCGCGGCGGCTCTTGCGGCGCTGGACAAGCTTGCGGACAGAGCAGATTTCAACAAGCGTTACGGTCTTAATGACGAAGATGTGCTGCTGTACGCCATGGGCGACGGCAACCACTCCCTCGCCACCGCCAAGGAGTGCTACGAGCAGAAGAAGCGCGCGGGCAGTCCCGACGCTGAACTTGCACGCTATGCACTGGTTGAGATAGTCAACCTGCATTCTCCCGCGCTGGAGTTTGAGGCTATCCACCGCATAATCACCGAAGCCGATACCGCAAAGCTTATGGCGGAAATGACCGAAGCACTCGGGCTTGTAAAGGGCACGGAGGGTCAGAGCTTCACAGTTATCCTTGACGGAAAGGACGAGCACTATTCTGTCACAAAGCCCTGCTCCAACCTCACCGTAGGTTCGCTTCAGAGCTTCCTTGACAAATTCCTCGCGGACAACGCAGGCAAGATAGACTACATACACGGAGAGGACGTTGTAAGAAATCTCGCGGCGGCGGACAACTCCATCGGCTTCCTGCTCCCGTCCATGACAAAGGCGGAGCTTTTCCCCACGGTAATCAAGGACGGCGCTCTGCCTAGAAAGACATTCTCTATGGGCCATGCGAACGACAAGAGATTTTACTGCGAGGCGCGCAGGATACGCGTGTAAAGGAGCGGCAGCATGAATTTAGTCAAGCTTGAAAACATAACCGAAATGCTTAAAAAGCAGGTGGAAAACGGCGACGTCAAGGGTTGCTCGGCGTATGTGCTTAAAAACGGCAGGCCCATCTACCGCGCTAACGTAGGCATGGCGGATGAAGCACGCGGGATAAAGTGGACAAACGACACCATCGTCCGCCTTTATTCCATGACAAAGCCCGTGACAGCGGCGGCGGTGATGATGCTTGTTGACCGCGGCGTTATCGACGTGCACGACAAGGTGTGGTGGTATCTCCCCGGGTTCAAAAATCAGCAGGTGCTCACCGAAAACGGCTATGAGCCCGCAAGAACAGAGGTTTCCATAAAGAACCTGCTGGATATGACTTCCGGCTGTGCTTACCCCGACAATAACTACCCCGCAGGTGCGGAAATGCAGAAGCTTTACGACCGCATGGCGGCGGACGTTGCCGACGGAAAGCCGTGGGACACTGTTACCCTCGCGAATGAGATAGGAAAGCAGCCGCTGGCATTCCAGCCCGGCGAAAAGTGGATGTACGGTTCCAGCGCGGACATACTCGGCGCTGTTATTGAAGTGGTCACGGGTATAAAATTCGGCGAATTCCTGCGCAGGGAGATTTTTGAGCCGCTCGGAATGAACGACACTGATTTCTACTGCCCCGAGGATAAGCTGTACCGCTTTGCGGAGAATTACGAGCCGACGGACAAGGGGCTTATCCCGTGCTGCTGGCAGCACCTCGGTTTAACTTACCTTTGCCGCAAGAAGCCTGAATTTGAGAGCGGCGGTGCGGGTCTGTGCTCCACCATGGATGATTACGCGGCGTTTGCGGAAATGCTGCTCAACGGCGGCGTTTACAACGGCAGGCGCATCCTGTCGCAGAATGCGGTGGATTACCTAACCACCGCGCAGCTCACCCCCGAGCAGCGCAGGTCGTTCGACTGGGATCAGCACGTCGGATGCAGCTACGGTAATCTCATGCGCGTGTGCGTTGACCCTGAGCTTGCGGGCCCCAGCACGCATTACGGCGAGTATGGCTGGGACGGCTGGCTGGGTTGTTATTTCCAGAATGATCCCGACGGCGGATATACATTCCTGTATTTCATACAGCGCTGCGGCGGATTGGGCATAAGACCTATCAGAATTATCAAGCAGATTGTTTACGGCGCAGAGGATTGATAAATAAAATGTCCCCGAAGATTTTTTCTTCGGGGACATTTGGTGAAAAAAGCGGGGCTGTTTTTCAGCCTCGCCAGTCTGTTGAAAAAGTCAAAACGGCAGAAAATTTGCAATAAACTGTGGGGGAAAACTCTTGTTTTCCCCCACACCCCTTTAGCGCTTTTGAAGCCGTAAAACCGCACTACGTGCGGAGTGGCGGGGGCTCTGCCCCCACAACCCCCGCTTCCTTTTGTGTCAAAAGGAAGCGAAAACCAATGCGCTACGCGGAAACTTATATGTTTCCCGCAAAACAATAGCGGGGCTGTTTTTCAGCCCCGCCTTTATTTCATGTAAATATCAGTTCTTTAAGCTCTGGAGCGGAGCGGGAATACGTCCGCCGCGGCTGATGAACTTGCTTGCGGAATACTTGCTTACGGGCATTACGGGAGCGCTTCCGAACAGACCGCCGAATTCGATCATGTCGCCCTCTTTCTTGCCGATGGCAGGGATAACGCGCACCGCAGTGGTCTTGCTGTTTACCATGCCGATAGCCGCTTCGTCCGCGATGATGGCGGAAATAGTGTCCGCGGTTGTATCGCCGGGAATAGCGATCATGTCAAGACCAACGGAGCATACCGCGGTCATTGCTTCCAGCTTCTCAAGCGAAAGCGAGCCGCATACTGCCGCGTCGATCATGCCAGCGTCCTCGGATACGGGGATGAATGCGCCCGAAAGACCGCCGACGTGCGAGGAAGCCATAACGCCGCCCTTCTTTACCGCATCGTTAAGCATTGCAAGGCAGGCTGTGGTGCCGTGGCAGCCGCAGCTTTCAAGACCTATTTCCTCAAGGATATGAGCAACGGAGTCGCCTACCGCGGGGGTGGGAGCAAGGGAGAGATCGACTATTCCGAACGGAACGCCAAGGCGCTGGGAAGCCTCTGTACCAACGAGCTGACCCATACGGGTGATCTTGAACGCGGTCTTTTTGATAACGTCCGCGATCTCGCTGATGTTTGCGTCGGGGTGCTTGCGCAGAGCCGCGCGTACAACGCCCGGGCCCGAAACGCCGACGTTAATCTCGGTGTCGTACTCGCCGACGCCGTGGAATGCGCCCGCCATGAAGGGGTTATCCTCAACGGCGTTGCAGAATACAACGATCTTTGCTGCGCCGAAGTAGCTGTTGTCCTTGGTGGCGTTTGCGGCGTCGAGGATTATCTTGCCCATCATTGCAACGGCGTCCATGTTGATGCCCGCGCGGGTGGAGCCTATGTTAACGGAGGAACATACGTTGCTTGTAACGGAAAGCGCCTCGGGGATGGATTCGATAAGCTCCTTGTCGCCCGCGGAGAAGCCCTTGTGAACCAGCGCAGAATAACCGCCGATGTAGTTTACGCCCGTGCCGTCCGCCGCGCGCTGAAGAGCCTTTGCGAACTTAACGGGGCTGCCCTTGCACGCCGCGGAAACCATGGCGATGGGGGTAACGGAAATACGCTTGTTTACGATCGGGATACCATACTGCTTTTCGATATCCTCGCCGGTCTTTACAAGGTTTTCCGCCTTGCGCATGATCTTGTCGTAAACCTTGTCGCAGGCCTTGTCAATGTCGCTGTCGATACAGTCGAGGAGGGAGATACCCATTGTGATGGTACGGATATCGAGGTTCTCCTCCTGTATCATCTTTATCGTTTCTAAAATATCGCCTGAATTAAGCATCTGTCGGTGTTCTCCTTACTCATATTCTGTGCATGGCATTGAAGATGTCCTCGTGCATAACGTGCACCTGAAGACCCATATCGTTGCCCGCCTTGGTCAGCTCATCCGCGAAGTTGATATAGTCGACGTTGAGGTTGGAGATGTCGATCATCATCGTCATGGCAAACAGATCCTGCATGATGGTCTGGGTAACATCCATAACGTTTGCCTTGTGCTCGGCGCATATACCGCTCACCTTTGCCAGGATACCGACGGTATCCTTACCGATAACAGCAACAACTGCTCTCATTTTTG
>CAVIFG010000012.1:3379-18408 GCA_963641955.1 Escherichia coli | reverse complement strand
GTCCATCCCTTCACCCCCGTTTATCAGATAAATCTATTATATCATGAAACCCCGAAGTTTTCAACAACTTTTGCAAAAAATATATCACGCAATCATGTTTTTTTGTGAGAAAAAGCGAAATGATAGTGTTATGTTAAATCGGCGCTAAATTTTTCGGGCAGGCATTTTCGGGGTTGAATTTTTATTTGGGATATTGTATAATTAAAATTGAATATGCTTCTTTAGTTGAGGTATGTTTTAATTGAAATGTCGGCAAAACACCCCTGATATATCATAGGAGGAGATAACATATGAGAAGAACAAAAATCGTCTGCACGCTGGGCCCCGCCACCAAGACCGACGAGGTCCTGCGCGGACTTATTGAGAGCGGCATGAACGTTGCCCGCCAGAACTTTTCCCACGGCGACCATGCCGGTCACAAGATAACTCACGACCAGGTAGTGCGCGTTGCCCGCGAGATGGGAAAGCCCATCGCAACGCTGCTTGATACCAAGGGCCCAGAGGTGCGCCTTAAAAAGTTCGAGGGCGACAAGAAAACCGAGGTAAAGACCGGGGACACATTCACTCTCACCACCCGCGATGTTGTAGGCACAAAGGATATCGTATCCATAACCTATAAGAATCTTGCGGATGATATCGAGGTCGGCACCCGTATTCTTATCGACGACGGCAATGTTATCATGCGCTGTTCTGATATCGTCAGAAACGAGGACGGCACATCGGATATCGTCTGCACCGTGCTCAGCGGCGGAATGCTCAGCAACAACAAGGGCGTGAACATTCCCGGGGTAAAGCTTTCCATGCCTTATCTCAGCGAGGTGGATATCTCCGATGTACGCTTTGCGGCGCAGGAAAGCTTCGATTATATCGCGGCAAGCTTTGTCACCTGCGAAGCCGACATTCTTGCCATCCGCAAGATACTTGAAGAAGAGGGCAGACCCGACATCCGCATAATCTCCAAGATAGAAAACGGCGAGGGCGTTAAGAATATCGACGAGATACTCCGCGTATCCGACGGTATCATGGTAGCCCGCGGCGATATGGGCGTTGAGATACCCTTCGAGGAGATACCGCAGATACAGAAAATGCTCATCAAAAAGGCGTACAACGCCAACAAGCAGGTGATCACTGCAACGCAGATGCTCGAGAGCATGATACACAATCCCCGCCCCACCAGAGCGGAAACCACCGACGTTGCGAATGCCATCTACGACGGCACCAGCGCGATAATGCTTTCCGGCGAAACCGCCGCAGGCGAGCACCCCATCGAAGCGGTAAAGACCATGGCGCTCATCGCGGAAACCACCGAAAACGCCATTGATTACAAGAAGCGTTTCTATAAGCTCGAAACAAACAACGGCGTGAACGTATCCACCGCCATATCCCACGCAACGGTAAGCGCGGCGATGGATCTCGGCGCTACCGCCATTGTCACCGTTACAAAAACAGGCACCACCGCCCGCATGATCTCCCGCTACCGCCCCGAGTGCCCGATAATCTCCTGCACGACCAGCGAGGTAACATGGCGGCAGATGGCGCTTTCGTGGGGAGTTATCCCGCTGATGGCGCAGGAAATGATGACCAACACGGACGACCTCATTCATCACGCAGTAGACAAGGCGGTATCCGCAGGGCTGCTTAAAAACGGCGACCTCGCTGTAATAACCGCGGGTGTTCCCCTCGGCGTGTCCGGCACAACAAATCTTATGAAGGTTCATGTTGTCGGCGACGTTCTCGTTTCCGGCAAGGGCGTGACCAGCGGCAAGGCGACCGCCACCGCCTGCGTATGCGCCAACGAAGAGGAAGCGCTGCGCCAGTTTGAGCGCGGCCAGATAATCGTTATCCCCAAGACCTCCAATGCAATTCTTCCGCTGCTCAAGACCGCTGCGGGAATAATCACGGAGGAAAAGGGTTCGGAGTGCCATGCGGCGATCGTCGGCATGACGCTGGATATCCCCGTTATAACCGAAGCTGCGAACGCAACGCTTATCCTCCGCAGCGGCATATCCGTTACCATGGACGCGGACAAGGGCATCGTATCGGCTTCCGAGCCTGTATAAAATCCCACACGGAGGTAATGCAATGGAGCGGAAGAAGTTGCTGTTCGTATATAATCCCTTTTCGGGGAAATGCGGCGTTATCCATGCGCTGCATGAGATAATCGCGATATTCACGGAGGGCGGGTATGACGTTACGGCGCACCCGACTTCGTGTAGCGGCGACGGGCGCGATTTCATCGCGGAGCACGCGGGGGAATACGACCTTGTGTGCAGCTGCGGTGGCGACGGAATGCTGCACGAGCTTTTCGAGGGGATGAAATCCCACGGCGCGGAAAAGCGCTGCGGATATATCCCTGCGGGCACGATGAACGACTTTGCTTCCTCGCTGGAGATACCCAAGACATTTCCCGAAGCGGCGCGGACGATAGTAGACGGGAATTTCCGCGCGGTGGACGTGGGGCGGCTCGGGGACGAGCGCTTTGCGTATGTTGCGGCGTTCGGCGCGTTTGCGGAGATAAGCTATTCAACGGACAGGCAGCTCAAGAATGTTTTCGGGTCGTTTGCGTATTTTTTGCAGGGCGTAAAGCTGTTCGATATGAAATATTTCGATGAGAAGAGCGTTCCGCTGAAAATAACCTGCGGCGGCGAGGTATACGAGGGCGAATTCGTGTTCGGAATGGCGGGGAACAGCCTTTCCGTTGCGGGTCTGACGAAGATGATATCCTCCGGCGCAGAGATGGACGACGGCCTGCTGGACTGCCTGTTCATAAAGCGGCCGCGCAGCCTTGCGGAGATAGAACGCACCCGCACGGCGGTGCTGGATGAAACTCACCCGTTCGAGAACGTTATCCGCCTGCGCACCGACAGGCTCACCATTGAAAGCGAGCGTCCCATTGAATGGGACCTCGACGGTGAATACGGCGGCACCACCACCATCGCGGAGATATCCGTCGAGAAGCGGGCGGTGACCATCGCGGCGCCGCAGAAAAGCCCCGCGCTTGCGCCCGAGAATACGGCGGTAGGCGTGTAAGGTCACGGGATAATATCAAAAGTCCCCGCGCATACGCAGGATGAGGTTTTGCCTCATGCATATCGGACAATTATCATATGATCCTGCGGTCATGAAATAATTTCAAATTCGTGAATTTCGGCGGGCAGCATTATGTCCGCCGAAATTTTTCGTGTTTTTTTGAAAAACCCCTTGACAAATCGCGAAAAGTATGATAAAATATACTACGTTGCAGCAAGGGCTGCGGCAAATATGCAGATGTGGCGGAATTGGCAGACGCGCTAGCTTCAGGTGCTAGTGATCGCAAGGTCATGTGGGTTCAAGTCCCGTCATCTGCACCAGAAAAATCTCGATGTGTTTTATGCATATCGAGATTTTTTGTTTTAAACAAAAATATAAAAAAGTGCAAATTTTAACATTTATCTATTGACAGCATTTACAAAATGTGATAAGATGTGTGTAAGGAATACGTATTATCCAGTGAATAGGAGGTTAACTATGCGCAAACAATTGATAACGGCGTCTGTGGTATGTGCTGCGGTTGCTTCAATTATCGGGTTCGGTGCATTTGCAAATTCAGGTTCCGATGACCAGATCATTTCAAACCCTGTTGAAGCGTCCGATGCAGCACAAATCCCGCAGACAGAAATCACCGCAGCGGCGGTCGCTGCCACGCAGCAGGCCGATTTACCCGCCGATGTAATAGTAGAGGAAGAAGAGCCTGTGGCAGCGTATGGCAGTGTTTCTGCACCAATCAAAGGCTGCGATGCCGATTTTAACGATACAACTAATCTTGAAGAATACGGTTTTTCGGGATGGTATCGTATATCGGCTGAAAAGGGAACCGATGTATACTCTGTTATGGATGGTACAGTGGAATATGCCGGTTGGTGGCATGGTTACGGCAATATCGTAAGCATACTGCACACGGATGGTACTTATTCATTCTATTCGCATCTTGATGAATTAATGGTTGCCGAGGGCGACATCGTGAAAGGCGGACAGCTTATCGGTACAGTGGGATCGACAGGTTCCGCATGGGTTCCTAACCTTGACTATGCAAGAAGCAGCTCAAGCATTTGTTCTACATGGTGGGATCTTCCCGATATCGTTGCATATGATCCCCTGGATTTGTATGCAAAGCCCGGCGGCGTATCGTCCGATGATGGCTTTATTACCGATGCGGACGGTAATGTTATAGAGGAAGAATAAAGGTTATTTGTTGCATATTGACTTTTACAAAGTTCGGTTTTGCGGTGTCGGCTGAATATATCACTGCCGGAAAATAGCTATGCAACGACATGTATATGCTTTCATATTAAAACGCGTATTCCTTGAAGAATAAAGGCACAGGACGTCTACTGTGCCTTTATTTTCTGTCACAAAAAATTCCACCCAAGTTTTTCTCGGGTGGAATTTTCATTACTTTAAGAAGCTTGCCGTGTCGATACGGTTGAGCGCGCGCTTCAGCTTCGCCTCTGCCATGCGCAGCTCGTTGTCGCTCTGTGCTGCTTTCAGGCGTTCCTCCGCCAGCTCCTTTGCGTGCTCGGCACGTTTAACGTCTATCTCGTCCGCCCATTCGCAGGTCTGCACGAGAACCACCGTTTTCTCCTTCGATACCTTGATGATACCCCCCGAGGTAGCGGCGCGGCGGAATTCTCCGTTCATTCTCACGCGCATCTGACCGATGGCGAGCGCGGCGCAGTACGGCTCGTGGCCGTTTAATATGCCGACGTCGCCGACGGTGGTGCGGACAACTATCTGATCTGTTTCGCCGTCAAAGAATGTCTTTTCGGGCGTAATTATCTGTAACTTGAACGGCGTCATAAGGTTTCTCCTTTCTTAGGGATCAACCCTTCTTAGCCTTTTCTACGGCTTCGTCGATGGTTCCGACGAAGAGGAACGCGGACTCGGGCAGGTCGTCGTGCTTGCCCTCGATGATCTCCTTGAAGCCGCGGATGGTTTCCTTCAGCGGAACGTACTTGCCCTCCATGCCCGTGAACTGCTCTGCAACTGCGAACGGCTGGGACAGGAAACGCTGTATCTTTCTCGCGCGGGATACGGTGAGTCTGTCCTCGTCGGAAAGCTCGTCCATACCGAGTATCGCGATGATATCCTGAAGTTCGTTATAGCGCTGGAGAATTGCCTGTACGTCACGCGCGACCTGATAATGCTCCTGTCCGACGATGTCGGGGGAGAGTATTCTCGAGGTGGATTCCAGCGGGTCAACGGCGGGGAATATACCCATCGAAGAAATGTTTCTCGAAAGAACCGTTGTCGCGTCCAGATGAGCGAACGTGGTCGCAGGGGCGGGGTCGGTGAGGTCGTCGGCGGGGACATAAACTGCCTGTACCGATGTGATGGAGCCCTTCTTTGTGGAAGTTATACGTTCCTGAAGCGCGCCCATCTCGGTCGCCAGCGTGGGCTGGTAACCAACGGCGGAGGGCATACGGCCCAGCAGCGCGGAAACCTCCGAGCCTGCCTGTGTGAAACGGAAGATGTTATCGATAAAGAGGAGCACGTCCTGACCCATCTTGTCGCGGAAGTATTCCGCCATGGTAAGACCGGACAGCGCAACTCTCATTCTTGCTCCCGGGGGTTCGTTCATCTGACCGTAAACGAGGGCGGTCTTGTTGATAACTCCCGACTCGGACATCTCTCTGTAAAGGTCGTTGCCCTCGCGGGTACGCTCGCCGACGCCCGTGAATACGGAGATACCGCCGTGCTGCTTTGCGATGTTGTTGATAAGCTCCATGATGAGGACTGTCTTGCCGACGCCTGCGCCGCCGAACAGACCTATCTTACCGCCCTTGAGGTACGGCGCGATGAGGTCTACGACCTTAATGCCGGTTTCAAGGACTTCGTTGGAAGCCTCCTGCTCTTCAAACGAGGGGGCGGGGCGATGTATTTCCCACTTTTCCTCGGTTTCGGGCTGGGGCTTGTTGTCTACCGCGTCGCCGAGAAGGTTGAATATACGTCCGAGGGTAGCCTCTCCGACGGGTACCTTGATCGAAGCGCCTGTGTCAACTGCCTCCATGCCTCTGACAAGACCGTCCGTGCTGCCCATCGCGATGCAGCGCACGATATCGTCGCCGATATGCTGCGCGACCTCTACGACCAGCTTGGTGCCATTGTTGTCGATCTCAATGGCGTTCAGCAGGTTCGGCAGGCTGTCGGGCGAGAATCTTATATCAAGCACCGCTCCGATTACCTGCACGATCGTGCCTATGTTCTTGTTTGACATATTCTTGATTTTTCCTTTCTTCGGAATTCGGGAGCCGTCCTGTGCCGCGGAATAACCCCGCGGAAAAAGACCGCACCCTGCGGCATATGTGCAGCGCTCAGCTCTGCGCGCTTGCACCCGAAACAATGTCTATTATCTCGGTGGTAATGCTTGCCTGACGCGCGCGGTTGTACAGCAGCGACAGGTTTTCCGTCATTGCGTCGGCGTTGTCGGTGGCATTTTCCATTGCCGTGCGCCGAGCGCCCTGCTCCGACGCGTAGGACTCTACCACGGCGCACTGGATAAGGCTCGCGGTAAAGCGCGGCACTATTCTGTCAAAGACCGCCTCGGGCGAGGGGTCGTAGGTCATTGTGCCGTAGTTTTCGAGTTTATGCGTTTCCATGGGCAGGACGGACATCTGCTGTGCCTCCTGCGATATCGACGAAACGAACATGGTGAAGAATACCACCACCTCGTCTATTTCGCCGCTGCGGAACATATTTATCGCAATGTCCGCGATATCCTGCGCCTGATTGGGCTTTATGTTCTCTGCGATGTTCGCGTAGGAAGCGACGATGTCGTAATCGCGCTTTGCGAAATATTCGCCTGCTTTTCTGCCTATGGCGATTATCTTGGGCTTTTCTGCGTCGTTTTCGTGCGCCGCAGCTGCCAGTTTAAGGACATTTGAGTTATAGCCGCCCGCAAGACCCCTGTCGCCTGCGACAACGATAAAGAGCCTGTGCTTTATGGGACGCTTTACGGTGAACACTGTGGAGAAATCCGTGTTTGCGGATGCGATCTCGCACATGGACTTATAAAGCTCGTTGAAGTACGGGCGTGCCTGCTCTGCGCGCAGCTTTGCCTTGCGCAGCTTGCTGGACGATACCAGCTCCATCGCCTTGGTTATCTGCCGTGTGGAGCCGACGGACTTTATGCGGCGCTTGATGTCCTTCATATTTCCCGTTGCTATGATATCACCCCCGTAGTTTTGGGAAGCCTTGCTTCACGTTTTCAGATATTATCGCCGGTGGTGATATATCTTACTTTTTTCTCGATGTAGAGCCATGCTACTGCCACGGCGGAGAAAACCGCGATGGTGGTGGCAACTATGCTGAGTATGAACGCTGCCTGTTTCATAGTTTTTAACTCCTTTCGGGTCAGCCTGCGTAGGACGCAGCGAAGCTTGTGAGAACTTCCTTAAGGGCGTTCTCGGTTTCGGGGGACATAACCTTTTCGTTCCTGATGTTGTCAAGAATTTCGGGGCGGGTCGCCTTGATATGGTCAAGAAGATCCTTCTGATAGGGCTTTATCTTGTCGAGCGGGATAGTCGCGAGGTAGTTGTTGATTACCGCGTAGATGATGACTACCTGCTCCTCTACCTCGAGGGGAGAGTTCTGATCCTGCTTGAGGACTTCAACGATGCGCTCGCCCTTTGCGAGTCTGTCCTTGGTGTCCTTATCAAGGTCGGAACCGAACTGCGAGAAGGACTGAAGCTCTCTGTACTGCGAGTAGTCGAGCTTGAGGGAGCCGGAAACCTTCTTCATTGCCTTTATCTGCGCGTTGCCGCCTACACGGGAAACGGAGATACCGGGGTTGACCGCGGGACGAACGCCCGAGTTGAACAGTTCTGTTTCGAGGAATATCTGACCATCCGTGATGGAGATGACGTTTGTCGGGATATACGCGGAAACGTCGCCTGCCTGCGTTTCGATGATGGGCAGCGCGGTAAGGGAACCGCCGCCGTAGTCCTTGTTAAGACGTGCGGCACGCTCGAGCAGTCTTGAATGCAGGTAGAATACGTCGCCGGGGTATGCTTCACGTCCCGGCGGGCGCTTGAGCAGCAGGGAGAGCGCTCTGTAAGCGACGGCGTGCTTGGAGAGGTCGTCGTATACGATGAGGGCGTCCTTGCCCTTTTCCATGAAATATTCGCCCATGGTGCAGCCGGAGTACGGCGCGATATACTGAAGCGGTGCAAGCTCGGAAGCGGTGGAGGATACGACTATCGTGTATTCCATTGCGCCGTTCTTTGTAAGGGTATCAACTACGTTTGCAACGGTGGAGTTCTTCTGACCGATGGCAACGTAGATACAGATAACGTCCTTGCCCTTCTGGTTGATGATGGTGTCGATGGCTATTGCGGTCTTACCTGTCTGGCGGTCACCGATGATAAGCTCACGCTGGCCTCTTCCTATCGGTATCATGGAGTCGATCGCCTTGATACCTGTCTGGAGCGGAACGTTTACGGACTCTCTCGTGATGATGCCCGAAGCTATCTTTTCGATGGGGCGGGTTTCCTTTGCGAGAATTGCGCCCTTGCCGTCGATGGGCTGTCCGAGGGAGTTTACGACGCGTCCGAGAAGCTCTTCTCCGACGGGCACGGAAACGATTTTACCCGTGCGCTTTACGCTGTCGCCCTCTTTGATGTCCGCATCGGAGCCGAGCATTACGGCGCCGACGAAGTCCTGCTCAAGGTTCAGCGCCATGCACTGCACGCCGTTTTCGAACTCGAGCAGCTCGTTCAGCATACACTTTTCAAGCCCGTGTATCCTGACGATACCGTCGCCGACGGTGACAACCGTGCCGACGTCTTCAAGGCGGATCTTTGAGTTGTAGTTCTTGATGCGGTCTTTGATAAGACCCGTTATTTCATCGGGGCGTAGATCCATTGAATACATCCCTTTCTTTGATTATTTGTCAGGATATTACCTCCGAGAGGGTATCCTTGAGCGCGTTCAGTCTGGACTTTACGCTGCCGTCGTAACGCGCCGAGCCGTGATCTATTATCACGCCGCCTATCAGCTCGGGATCGAGCTTTTCCGTGATGGAAACTTTCTTTCCCGTTATCTCGCCCATCTTCGCGGCGATGTCCGCGCGGAGCTTTTCGGTGAGCGGGTATGCGGTGGTGACTGTGATCTCGGCAATGCCGAAGTGCTCGTTGTACATCAGGCGGAAATTCTTTACGATGCCGCCGAAGCAGTTCATCCTGCCCTTTTCCGCGAGCACGCAGAGCAGGTTTCCCGTAAGCTCGGAAACTCCGCCCGCGGCGATGATCTCCTTTGCCAGCGCCGTTTTCTCCTCAACGGGGATGGTGGGCGCCGTCATGATCTTTATGAAACCGTCGTTCTCGGCGAAAACCTTGTTCAGAGCGTTCAGCTCCGAAAGGATGTCGCCCGCCTTGTCGGGGCACTGCTCCGTGCAAAGCTCAAAAAACGCCTGTGCATAAACCTTTTCAGCCTTGTCGTTCATAAAAGTTCCTTTCCGCCGGCGGTCACTTTGCCGAGCCTACCTCAGCAAGGAAGCCCGAAATGAGCTCCTCGTTGTCCTGCTGCGAAATTTCCTTTTCAACGACCTTGCTTGCCGCCATGATGACCATGGAAGAGATCTCGTCCTTGATCTCGTTGACGGCGCGCTGCTTGTCACGCTCGATGCTTTCCTCGGCTCTGGTGCGGATGTCCGCAGCCTTTTTGTTCGCCTCGGAGATTATCTCGTCCTCGCGGGCCTGTGCGCGCTGTGTCGCCGCTTTAACTATCTCGGCGGCTTCGCTCTTTGCGTCGGCGAGCTTTGCGAGGTATTCCTGCTCGGTCTTTTCGGCTTCAGCCTTTGCTTTCTGCGCGTCGGCTATTTCCGCCGCCGCCATTTCCTTGCGCTTGTCAAGGATCTTGCAGACGGGCTTGAACAGGAATATTCTGAAGATAAGGAAGATTATGAGCGTGTTTATCAGCGTGAAAACGATCGTACCGGGGTCGATCGAAACCAGCGCGAGCGTTTCCTGCGTCGACGCGGCTTCACTGATTAAATTCAGCATCTGCTCAGTCCTCCCAAATATGCTTTGTCATTATCTTATGCGCCGATATTGCCGATGAGGTCGGTGAGCTTGCTGATAATGGGGTTTGCATAAAGGAGAAGCAGTGCGATTACCAGTGCGTACCGACCTGTTGTTTCCGCAAGGGCGTCGCCGATGATCATTGTCCTTGTGATTGCGCCGCTTGCCTCGGGCTGTCTGCCGATGGCCTCAACTGCCTTGCCGCCGCAGTAGCCTTCACCGATACCGGGGCCGAGACCTGCGATCATCGCTGTGCCCGCACCTAAAGCGGAAGCGCCGAGTACGATGGCGTTTGCGAGAATTTTCATTTCATCCATGATATTAACCTCCATGAAATTATTTGCTGTATTTTTACCCCTGCGGGTTATAAGCTTGGATAGAACTCCGTTCGCCTGCGGGTCAGTCGCCGCATTCCGCGCCGGAGATGTAGGACATACTGAGCATTATGAAGATATACGCCTGCATTACCGCGGAGAAGATGTCGAAGTAAAGCGACGCCACCGCAGGAATGAGTATCGCGAAGTTGCCCAGTGCGAAGTATATCAGCGAGCCGATTACCATGCCCGCAACGAGGTTGCCGAAATGACGGAGCGCCAGCGAAACGGGGTTCGCCACCTCGCCGATGATGTTAAACGGCAGCATAAACGGCGCAGGCTCGATGAAGCTCTTGAAATAGCCCTTGACCTTGCCGGTCTTTGCGCGGTTGTACTGGATCATTACGAAGGTGATGAGCGCCCATGCTCCCGTTACGGAGATATCCGCCGTGGGGGAGCGCAGACCGAGCAGGCTCATAAGGCTGGATATCATCGAGAAACAGAACAGCGCCGCCATGTAGGGCTGATACGCCTTGTATCTCGGACCCATGGAAGTATCTACGGTGCCGCGGAAGAATTCGACGATCATTTCCGCCGCCGCCTGCCTGCGGGTCTCGGGGATGACTTTCATGTTGTGGGTAAGGATAAGCACCACGGCAAGCAGTATCAGAATTACGAACCACTGCACGATTATGCTTTCGGTCAGGTTCCATGTTATGCCAAACAGATCAAAGCTTGCAACGACAAGCGGGCCGTTTACGGTTATACCCGCGCCCTCGGAAGCAAGCAGAAGCGATGTAGGCATAATATCAGTCCTCCTTCTTTTCTTTGAATGCTCTTATTGTGATAAGCAATTTCGGGAAAAAGAGCGGAATTACCGCCGCAATAAGATTTATAAACGGCGCCAGCGCGCCGATGGTAAGCATGAGAAACAGTCCGAGATAGCGCACGCAGTACATGGTGTTCATGTAGTTCTGCGCGGACTTTGCGCTGCGCTTTACGGCGCTCTGTGCGGTCTTGCCGAGGATAAGGAAATTCACCGCACACAGCACGCAGCCGTACACCGCGCCGATAAGCAGGGTGTAGTCGTATCCCAGCGCGAAGAACAGCACCAGCATAACGGCGATATAAATGCCGCAGGCGGCGAGGTAGTAGGGCGCGAGGGAGCGCATCTCTTCATAGATGGGTTCTTTTTTTCTTGCCATATTGCTGCCTTGTCAGTGTTTTTTATAGTCGTCGTAGTAGTCGTTGTCGCGGGGGGAGGAAAAGGACTTAGGAGCGCGCTCGGTGTTCTTTCCGTAGAATTTTATAAGCTGATAAAGGTAGGAAACCGCGCCGCCTATCATAAAGACCAGCGCCAGCACGACGCACAATCCCATGACCCAATCCGGCAGGTCGAACTTCCGCGTGACATAATACCCGCCGCCAAGAAACAGCAGCAGTGGCGTTATTATCACGAAAACTAACTGGCTGACCCGCGCATAAACGCTGACGAGGTTTTCTTTCTTTTTCATATCAGTATACGAAAACGGAGAGCTTCCATTCGCCGTCCACCTTTACCATCTGTGTTTCGAGCACGGTATCGGGGTCAACGCTTTCGGCGGAGCTGTCGTAGCCGCCGAGGTAGATGGTGAGCTGGCATTCGTTCTCGCTTATGGGGATAACGGCGATGCTGCAGGACGACCAATCCTTGCTGTATTCGGTGTCGGGCTTGAAATCAGCGCTGATGCCGAGCACGGTTTCGGTGGTGTAGTGCGGGCGGGAAACTGTTTCGTCGGATGTGTCGGACGCTTCGGCGTCGGATGCTTCCGCGCTTTCGTCGACGGTGTCGTCGTCAACAACGTCTGCGAGTATCTCGCGGTTCTTGTAAACCGCAAGGCCGTTTCCGTCGATATTTGTGAGTATCCTCTCCGCTTCGGAGTTTACAAAAACGGATTTTACAAGCTCCTCTATCTGCGAGAGGGAGGTATAATCGGTGGAATTTACGGTGTAAATTCCGTCCTCGGGAAGATTTCCGTAGGGCTCGTCGTAGTGGGGAAGTCCCTCGGTGACGAACAGGCGGATTATCTGATAGTTATTCTTTACAAGGTCGTGCGCGGCATACTGGCACTCCTCGACAAGCTCGTCTGAGGGGTGGAAGTCGGTGCTGACAACGCTGCCGTCGGGCAGCACGATGTTGTTTTTGTTATCCTTGGTGAGTGTTACGACCGCAACTACTGCGAGTGCTATCGCTGCGAGTGCAACGACTATTGTAGCCACGAGAGGGGCTGTGGAACTGCTTTTTTTAGACTTATTTTCGCTCATTTTTTATAAATGCCTTTCATGGGGTCAGGATTTTGTGGTTTCCTTGCTGTCAAGGGAGATAGCCTCGGGGAATACGTTTCTGCCGTCCTCCTTGGAGAGGAATGTCGTGTTTACATAACCCTGGATTATCGCGCCGTCGGTGACAGCGATGGTGGACGCACTGATATCACCGAATACGATGGCATCGCGCTTCAGCTCCGCCTTGCCGGCGATGTCGAGCTTTCCGCGTATTCTGCCGTTGATGTCGGCGTACTGCGAGGTGAGGTCGCCGATGAGGATGGTGTCCCTGTCCATGCGCATTCTGCCCTTGAGGTTAACGTTGCCCTGCATTGCGGCGGAGTTCATGCCTGCGTTGTTGCAGGTAACGTCGCCGATGACCTTGCCGGTCATATCGATGTTGCGGGTGGTTTCTACGTTGCCCTTTATGCTGCCGTCTATCTGCATGTTCGCGAGGGAGCGCACGTTGCCATCGATGATGGTGTTCTTGGAGATGACCGTTACTTCGTCGGTTTCGTTGGGCTGCTGCGGAACATCGGACGGGGGCACGAAACCGCCACCGAAGCCGCCGTTTCCGCCATAGCCATTGTTGTAATTATTGTTATACCCGTTATTATTGTTGAAATTCGCGTAATTATTGTATCCGTTGTTCGGAAAAGAATTATTCTGCGGATAACCGTTCTGCTGAGATCCGTTCTGCGGCGCTGCATTCTGCTGCGGCGCGCGGTAATACGGCGTTTCGAGCGGCACACCCTGCGAATTTACCTGCTGATTTGTCTGCGCGGGCTGAGCGTTCTGCGGTGCGGGCTGCTGAACATTCTGCGCAGGCTGTGCGGGAGCCTCCTGCGCGGGGGCTGCCTGAGCCTGCTCTGCGGGCGCCTGCGCGGGCTGAACCGGCTGAGCGTTCTGCGTGTTCTGTGCGTTCTGCGATTCCTGAAGATAGCGGTCAAGCTCGGAAGGCTGCGCGGGGGCGGGACTTTCGGGCTGAGCCTCCTGTCCGTCCTTTTTCCACAGTTCCTTCACCGCCTGTGAAAAGTTATCCTTTATACCCATGGTAAGATCCTTTCTTTTATGCAAACGGCCCCACAAACTGGACCGGCTGAGTGTCGTTGTTTATTTTATCGAATTTATATCCCTCCGACTTGAGCAGCTTGAGGATATCCTCCAGCACCCAGACGGTGTTTTTTGTGGTCGCGGAATCGTGCATAAGTACGACGGCACGGTAGCAGTTGGCGATATCCGCGGGGATGGAGTTGTACATCTGCGTCCAGTTGGCGCCGCCCGCGTCGTTGCTGTCTACGTTCCAGTCGAAATATCTGAAGCCGCGGCGGGTCATCTCTTCTATGATAGCGTCGCGGGTGTCGTTGTTGAAGTCGTTTTTGCTGCCGCCGGGGAAGCGGAACAGCTCTGTTTTAATGCCCGTTGCCTCGTATATCATGTTCCATGCGTCATTGAAGTCCGCAAGGAACGCTTCCACGGAGGCGTATATTGTTTCATACTCATGTGATGCGCTGTGCACGCCTATGGTGTGGCCGTCGGCGGCGATGGCGCGGAGCATTTCGTAACAGTAGTCGGTTCTTCTCGGAACAACAAAGAATGTCGCCTTGACCCCGTATTCCCGCAGGTATGCAAGGATGGAGTATGTATGGTCGGACGGACCGTCGTCAAAGGTGAGGTAGACCGTGTTTTCCTCGCGGACGTACTCCTCGGGGGGAGTTACCGACATCTCGGGGTAAAGGTCGGCATACTCGCTTTCGGGCTCGTCCGCTTCGGCGGCGGGCTCGGAGTTTTCGGACGTATCTGCTTCCGAAGCGGAAGTATCAGACGCGTCCGCAGTGTCGAAATCATCGGAAGTATCGGATGTGCCTGCGCTTTCCTCCCTATCCTTTGCAGGCTCGGAAGAGGGCACAGCCACGGCGGGAACATCGCCGCCGTTCTTGGAATTGATGTAATCTATAAGTTCCTCATCGGAAAGGCCGCTTTTTGAATAAAGCTCGTAAAAGCCCGCGGCGTCTGGGATACGCTCCCCGGTGAGCACTTCTGCCGCAAAGGAGAGCCGTTCGTTTTCGCTGCGGACTTCCTTCAGCTCGGCGCTTGTATTAAACAAAAAAACCGCAAAGACTATGCAGAGCGCGAGCGGCACAAAGAAAGCTATTGCAAGGACTGTTTTTATCAGCACCTTAAAAAATTCAACGCTGCCGAAACGCATCATATGACCTCTTGATCTAAGGCAAACTGCGTCTCACAGGCGCAGAGCCAAGTGATATTAGGGTAGACTTCCCCTATTATTTAATGATACTATAAAAAGGCGTTTTTGTCAATAGCGGCAATGATAAAATGACCAAATAAAATCAGAAAA
>CAVIFG010000012.1:0-3313 GCA_963641955.1 Escherichia coli | reverse complement strand
GGGCCTGTCTAAAAGCCCGGGCGAAATATTGATGCGGTATGAAAAATCAATCAGCGATATAAACGCGCTTCATTCTGATATCGTTCTTGGGTCTGTCGTTGTAGTCGGTTGCGGATTCTGCGATCTCGTCAACAACATCCATACCGTCGATCACCTTGCCGAATGCGGCGTACTTTCCGTCGAGGTAGGACGCGTCCTGGTGCATGATGAAGAACTGGCTGGAAGCAGAGTTCATGTCCATTGCACGCGCCATGGATATAACGCCGCGGACGTGCTTGATGTCGTTCTTAACGCCGTTTGCGCGGAACTCGCCCTTGATCTTCTCCTTGGCGCCGCCCATGCCTGTGCCCTCGGGGTCGCCGCCCTGTATCATGAAGCCCTTGATAACGCGGTGGAATATAAGTCCGTCATAAAAGCCCTCGCCAACAAGCTTCAGAAAGTTTGCGACCGTGATGGGCGCCTTGTCGGGGTAAAGCTCCAGCTTGATCTCCTTGCCGTTTTCCATTTCTATTACTACCATGGTGATATCTCCTTTATTTCTTTTCGCCGAGTTCATATGCGCGCTTTGTGCAGGCCTTGCAGGCTTCCGCAGCGACATCCGTCAGCTTTCCTTCGTACAGCTTGTCCAGTCCCGCAAGGGTCGTTCCTCCGGGGGAGGATACCTGCTTTATCAGCTCGTCGACTGTCATGCCGCTTTCGGTCATCATCCTTGCGGAGCCGATGAGGGTCTGCGCAAACAGGCGCAGCGCGGCTTCCTTGTCTATGCCCACGCTGTCCGCGTAGTCGATGAAGCCCTTTGCATAGAGGTATATGAATGCGGGGGAGCTGCCGTTTACGGCGATAACTTCCTTCATCTTATCCATGGGCACCACCTCGGTGATACCGCAGGAGCCGATTATCTTCCTTGCAAATGCGAATTCCTCGTCGCTCACCTTGTCGTCGCGGCTCATTGCGGAAGCGCCCGCTCCGAGCATCATGGGCGTGTTGGGCATAACGGGGATCACCTTTGCGTCGGGGAATGTCCTCTCGCGGATATATTCCGCGGAAATGCCCGCGCAGATGGAGATTATAACGGTGTCGGGGGAGCCCGCCGCCTTTATTTCCTCAAGCACGCCGTCGAGCTGCTGGGGCTTTACGGCGAGGAGAATATAATTGCATTTGGAAGCGATTTCGCGGATGCTGTCCGCGGCGGTGGCGCCGACGGAAGCGAGGTCTGCGAGCTTGTCGGGGTTAGCGTCGTAGGCGAATACCGCGGTATTTCCGAGCTTGCCGTTTATGCCGCTGAGTATGGCGTGACCCATATTTCCGACGCCTATAAAACCAAGTTTATTCATAATATGCACCTTTCAGAGCGCCGTTTTCTTTTTCTTGAAAACGGCATTGTACGCCGCCTTTACGGGGAACAGCGCAAGCACGAGCATAAGCACCTCAATGGGGAGCATACCCAAATTCTTGAGCGCACGCTCGCCTATCTTTATCCAGAATGTTTCGGGGACAATTCCGTAGCCCATTACCATCATAAACAGCGTGTTCATGAAAACATTGCAGACGAGGTTTATGGTAAATTTCGCCCCGAGGATCCTGAAAAACGAGGGCAGGTTTGCTTTTATGCCCGAGAAGAAATTTGCAGGGGAGCTGAGGTCGGGCTTTATCGGGGTGAAATTATACAGAAAAATTCCGTAAATCACACCGCCCGTTACCTCAACAAGGGTGAACAGCGGGGAAAACGCCTGCTGCTGGTTGGAAACGAAGTAGCCGATAACATCCGTAGCCACGCAGGAAAGCCCCGCGACGGTAGGCCCGTACAGCATCCCTATCGAAGCGATGGCGAGGAACGAGAAGCCTATTTTCAGCGTAGGCATGGGCTGTATCGTCAGGGACTTGAGCACGCACGCCAGCGCGATGAGCATAGCGGTGACGGCGAGGCAGCGGACGCTTTTCAGCTCCTGTGCGGATCTTTTGAAGTTAAGAAAAAAAGCCATATACTTTATCCTCCGTAACTTCGCTATATACAAAAAGAATAAAAGTCGATGGCTTGTTTATTCGATTTAGTGTACAGCGAGATGCGGGAAGCGCACCGCAAGCGAATGACCGTTGTGATCTCGCTTTTCGTCCGTGCGGCAACTCTCCGTCCGCCCGGCACTTAACGCGCGGTTCCCTACTCTGTGCCCCTTTCGGGGCCGGTGTTCTGTAGTTTGATTTAATGATAACTCTGCGGTTATCAGAAGCTTATTTCGTTTGCGATCTTGTAAAGGCGCTCGTTGAAAGGCTTCTTCATGGAAAGTGCTTCCTGAATGTCAACGTCGTAAACCTTGCCGTCCTTCATGCCGACAACACGGTTGCCGATGCCCTTTTCAAGCAGCTCTACCGCATAGTAGCCCATTTCGGAAGCAACTACTCTGTCGCGTACTGTAGGGCTGCCGCCTCTCTGAACGTGGCCGAGGATGGTCGCTCTGGACTCGATGCCTGTTTCTTCCTGAATGCGCTTAGCAAGCGCTTCTGTGCCGCCTACGCCCTCGGCAACGATGATGATGAACTGCTCCTTGCCGTTTGCTCTGTCGCGCTTGATCTTTTCGATCATATCCTCGATGTTTGCGGGTACCTCGGGTACGAGGATGTAGGTAGCGCCGCAGGCGATACCTGCGTTGAGGGCGATGTGGCCTGCGTTTCTGCCCATGACCTCAACAACTGCGCAGCGCTCGTGGGAGTGGCTGGTGTCGCGGAGCTTGTCTACCATTTCCATTACGGTGTTCATTGCGGTGTCATAGCCGATGGTGTACTCGGAGCACTGAATATCATTATCGATAGTGCCGGGGAGACCTACGCAGGGGATGCCTGCCTTGGAAAGGTCTGCCGCGCCGCGGAAGGAGCCGTCGCCGCCGATGACAACGATGCCTGCCATGTTGTGTTCAACGCAGACATCCTTTGCCTTGAGGATGTATTCCCATTCCTTGAATTCCTTGCAGCGTGCGGTGAATATCTCTGTGCCGCCGCGCTGGATGATGTCGGATACGCTTCTTGCGTCAAGCTCGACCATATCTCCGTGGAGCAGGCCGTTGTAGCCGCGGCGGATGCCGATTACCTTAAAGCCCTTGCTGATGGCTGTTCTTGTTACGGCGCGGACTGCCGCGTTCATTCCGGGAGCGTCGCCGCCGCTGGTGAGGACGCCTATTGTCTTCTGCATTGTAATCTCTCCATTCTTGAAATACATATATCTCACCGCACTTTTGCGCGGTTTCATTCAGTTTTTATTTTACTACAAAAACCGCCTTATAGTCAAGCGTTTTTTTTGAAAAACTAAATTAAGTTACAA
>CAVIFG010000011.1:17582-18417 GCA_963641955.1 Escherichia coli | reverse complement strand
AATATAGGCTTATTTCAAAAGAAGGAGAAACTGATATGAAAAAAATATTATCTGTTCTTGCAGCTTCCGCAATGATACTCACCGCCACGGCGTGCTCGACCGGAACATCGTCGTCCTCATCCTCGGCTTCGTCGGGCAGCTCCGAGGTTTCCTCCGCCGCCGACAGCACCGCAGAAGAGGGCGGCTTCAAGATAGACAAGCTGCTGGTCGGCTCGGATATCGCGTATCCCCCGTTCGAGTATTACGATACCGACGGCGTTACCCCCATCGGCGTGGATGTTGAACTGGCATATGCCATCGGCGAGAAGCTCGGCTGCGAGGTCGATATGATGAACACAGCATGGGATGGCATTTTTGCGGGACTTTCCAAGGGAGATTACGATATCGTTATGTCCTCTGTTACCATCACTCCCGAAAGGCTGCTGGATTTTGATTTTTCCGATCCTTACATTGAAAATTATCAGTCGATAAATGTCCTTGCAGGCAGCAGCATAAAGCCTGCTTCCCCTGCCGAGCTTGCGGGGCTGAAGGTAGGTTATCAGGAGGACACCACATCCGATATTTACCTTACCGCTTATATCGAAAAGAACGGCACTGAGGTCGAAACATACGAATATGCGACCGTAATGAACGCGTGGGATGACCTCGCCGCAGGCAGACTTGACGCAGTGATCTGCGACAGCACCGTTGCCACAAAGTATCTTGCAGAGGGCAAGTACGAGCAGACATGGAACCAGCAGTCCGAGCCGGACGCTGTTCCCGAGCAGTTTGCGGTATGCATGCCCAAGGGAAGCACGGAGCTTCAGGCGGCGATAAACGAAGCGCTGGCGGAGAT
>CAVIFG010000011.1:15820-17461 GCA_963641955.1 Escherichia coli | reverse complement strand
CGCAACATATTTCTGATAAATAAATCAACGCCGCGCAGAATTTACTGCGCGGCGTTTTTTGTATCTTGTTTTTAAATAAAGAAAAACCCCTCGGCTTGCGCCCAAGGGGTTTTATCTTTTGGAGCTGCTAATCAGATTCGAACTGATGACCTCATCCTTACCAAGGATGTGCTCTACCAACTGAGCTATAGCAGCTTCACAACATAAAAGATTATATCATATTCATTTCGATTTGTCAATACCTTTTTCGAAATTTTTTGAAAAATTTTTTCCGCAGCAGAAACCCCGTTCCCGCCCTCGCTTTGCAGGGCTGATGTCGTTGCTCCTTATCTGTCTTTGAAAATCACCACGGGGATGGGCGGGCAGTTCGTGCGGTTTACGAACGGCATTTCCACCACCGTGTACTTCTTGTTGTCTATCGTGGGGAGAAATTCCAGCAGGGCATCGCGCTCCTCGAAGCCGGTTTCGCGGCCGTAGTAGATTATCAGCGTCATAATTCCGCCGCTTTTCAGCAGGCGCAGCCCCTTTTCTATCGCCTCGACGGAGGTGTGCTTGTTCGTGAAGATGTTATGATCTCCGCCGGGAAGCCAGCCGAAATTGAATGTTATGCAGGAAACGGTGCCCTCTTCAAAAAGGCTGTCCATCTCGCTGTGGCTTTTCAGCAGGACATCGGCGCGGTGGGAAACGCCGTTCTGATCCAGCAGTGCTCTGGTGCTGTCGACTGCGGCCTGCTGGATATCGAACGCGGTCACATGGCCGCTGTCGCCGACAAGCTGCGTCAGCAGGAGGGTGTCGTTGCCCCTGCCCGCGGTGGCGTCGATGCAGATGTCCCCCTCGCAAACGGATTCGGATATCACTTTCCGGATTATATTCAGCGCGCTGAACGACGGTCTGTTATCCATTATGTTCCACCTCGGCGTTTGAATTTTTACTGTATTCATCAAGAAAATAGCGGATTATCTTCTGCCGCGTCACGATTCCTACAAAAAATTCGCGGTCGTCCACTACGGGGATGAAGCTCTGATTTATCGAGCGTTCAAACAGCTCTTTCATGGTGATATTAACGTGCACGCAGGGGTTGAATTCTGGGCGGATTATATCGCTTATCAGCATTTTTTCCTTGTCTTTCATGCTGTTGCTGCCGCTGTCGATAAGGCTGCGCAGAAAGTCGCCCTCGGTGACGGTGCCGTAATACTGGTTGTCGCGGGTCAGCACGGGGATAGCCGTGTAGCCGTGGGCGCGGAATTTTTCCAGCCCCTGTCGTATCGTATTATCGCTGTAAATATATGCTACCTGCATTTTGGGCATTATCATTGAAATTATGTTCATGTTGTTCCTCCGTTATGGCGAAGAATATGTGTACAAACTTATCATACCACACAAACAGGGTAAAGTCAATGTGAATGCGATGATAATTTAATGAAAAAACTGCTGTGCGGCGGCTCTGATAAAATTTTTCGAATTTCAAAAAAACATATTTACAATTCCGTGAAAACGTTTTATAATAGAATATAGCGCGGTCGGAGTCATTTGACCGCAAAAGGTAAAACAACGGCAATTCAGTAATAAGGAGAAACTATGACATCATTTACCAAGAAGCTTCTTGCAGTGGCTGCGGATGCCGCAATCATAATGACCACC
>CAVIFG010000011.1:9776-15810 GCA_963641955.1 Escherichia coli | reverse complement strand
AGCGTGGAGAGCGGCACGGAGAACATCGCGGAGCAGCCCGCGGCATCCCATGGCGAGTGGGACGAGCTTGACCAGTCGGAGATAACCGCCGCAATGGGCATGGGCTGGAACCTCGGAAACCAGCTCGAGGCAAGCTCGAATAAAGTCCCCTCCGAAACGGCATGGGGCAACCCCACGATAACCGAAGATCTTATCAAGCTTGTTAAGGAGCAGGGCTTCGGCACCGTCAGAATCCCCGTATCCTATTTAAGCTACATAGGCGAGGGCCCCGATTACACCATCGACAGCGCATGGCTTGACCGCGTGCAAGAGGTCGTGAATTACGTTGTTGACAACGATATGTTCGCGATAATCAACATCCACGGCGACGGCTACTACACCGTTGACGGCGGCTGGCTGCTCTGTGTGGACGATAATCAGGATGAAATAAAGGCAAAGTACGAGGCGGTATGGCGTCAGATCGCAGAGCGCTTCAAGGATTACGATGAGCATCTTATTTTCGAGTCGATGAACGAGGTGTTCGACGATACCTACGGCAATCCCAAGGCGCAGGGCTACGAGAACATCAACGCGTACAATCAGATATTCGTTGACACCGTAAGGGCGACCGGCGGAAACAACTCCAAGAGATGGGTGCTCATGCCCGGCTGGAACACCAACATCAACTACACCGCGAACGACTACGGCTTCGTTATCCCCGAGGACAGCGGCTGCACCGCTGACGGAAAGCGCATTATGATCTCCGTTCACTACTACGACCCGTACAACTTCACGCTGGACGAGAGCATAAGCTCCGCCAATACACAGTGGGGCAAGTACGCTTTCGAGAAGTACGACAACTGGGGTCAGGAAAGCTATGTTGACGAGCAGATGCAGCTGCTGAACGATAAGTTCGTAAGTCAGGGTTATCCCGTTGTCATCGGCGAGATGGGAACGCATGACAACACCCTCCTCGACAAGAACAACACCGAGTTCAGACGTTACTGGGCGGAGTACGTTGTAAAGGCGTGCAAGGCGCAGGGAATTATACCCGTATGGTGGGACAACGGTCATAACGGCAGAAACGGCTTCGCGCTGTTCAACAGAAACATCCTCAGCGTGACAGAGCCTGAGATAATCGAGGGCATGATGCGCGCTATCAATTCCGACGGGGATTATGAGATCCCTGCGGTTGAGATACCCGCCGAAAGCGGGCGATGATACTGCGGCATAAATCAACAATGAGCGGGCGCGTTTGCGCCCGCTTTAGTTCTGAGGAAATTATAAACGGCAGTAAATTGCAATAGACTGTGGGGGGAAAACTCTTACGTTTTCGGAACAAACGTTCCGTTTGTACCTCCCACACCCCCTTTAGCGTCTTGGAAGTCGGGTTAACGTAGCTGCCTTTTGCTTTCACTGAGTAAGATTTTCTGTGAGCGGGGCATGTCGCCGTCTGCGGACGGCGACAAGGGCGCTGCAAAGACTAAGCGCGAAGCGCGTGTCTGATTGACCTGCAAGGGGTGCGACCCCTTGACCGCGTGTATTTGGTGTACAAAGACTAAATGTTTTTCGACAGACTGCGGCGGGCGCATTTGCGCCCGCTTTTTTTCTGCATAATCCGACTTTAAGCCCTTGACACTTAATATAGAATACGGTATAATACAATTAAGTATGCATAGAAATAAGGAGAACAAGAAAATGGAACCTCATACATATAAAGTGATAAAAATAGAGGGCGAATATGCCACGCTGAAAGACATCGACAGCGGGGAAGAGCTGTTCATTGCGATGTTCCTGCTTCCCGAGGAAACGGACATCGGCGTGACGCTGCATTATGAAAACCTTATGTACACGGTCGAATAAGGCGGTGCGGAAATGATACTTATGCTCATCGTTACCGCGTGCTATACCATCACGTCCCTGTCGGACAAGTACGCAGTATCGCGGCTGAAAATGGACGGCAACACGCTGACGTGGCTCATGGCTGCGGCAACGTCGCTGTTTATGATAGCGTACCTGCCGTTCGACAGCCTGTTGTTCACGCTTTCGTGGCAGTCTTTCGCGGCGGTGGGGCTGATGGTGCTGTCAAAGCTGCTGGAGTTCAAGCTGTCGGCGATAGTGCTGAAAGAAATGAGCGCGTTTGAGCTGAAAGCATGGCTGGGCGTAACGGTGCTGTTTTCGTACATAACCGACCTTGTGTGCGGTTCTGCAGGGACAATAGCGGTCATCATCTGCCGACTTGCATTCATCGCGGCGACGGCGGCGGGGCTGTTTATGATAGCGCGGTCGGGCGGCGAACGGGTGCACTATAAAAAGATAATCCTCCCGCTGGCGGGATATCTGCTCGCGAAATTCGGGTACGGACTTATCGTCAACATGACAAAGGAGTACATTTCCTCCACGCTGTCGCTGTTTATCGCGCTGGTAATTCTCACGATAGTTCTTGCGCCGGCGGTACATCCTATACGGCTGTTCAGGGAGAAAACAAAAGGCTCGGTGATAATCGCACTGACGAAAATTCCGAACGTTATCGGGCTTATTCTGGAAAATGCCATCGCGGCGCAGAGCATGGCGAATTATTCGTTCATACAGCCGATGATACTTGCGGCGCTGTTTTTCATCGGACTTTTCAGGCGCGAGCAGGCTTCAAAGCTCAATATTGCGGGCGGAATCGTCTGCATTTCGGGGGTGCTTGGATTTCAAGCCGTCCCGCTTATCATACATTAAATACAGATACATAACAGGAACAAAGGATACACAAAATGAAGGATATGACAAACGGCAGCCCGATTAAGCTGATAATAACATTCGCGCTGCCTATCTTACTGGGAAGTATATTCCAGCAGGCGTACAGCCTTACCGACACCATAATAATCGGTCAGTTTTTAGGAAAGAACTCACTGGCGGCGGTGGGCTCCACAACGGCGGTGGTGTCGCTGATGTTCAACATCATCAACGGACTTGTGACGGGCTTTGCGATAATCGTCGCGAAAAACTTCGGCGCGGGGGATCATGCCGAAATGCGCCGCACCATCGCGCGGATGATAACCTTTTCGGGCGTTACTACCGCGCTCATCATCGCGGGAACTCTCTGCTTCATCTCCCCGCTGCTTACGGCGCTCGACACCCCCGCGGGAATTTTCGACGAAGCCAAGACTTACCTTATGATAGTTGCGGCGGGACTTGTCGTTACACTGATATATAACCTTGAAGCGGGAATACTCCGCGCCGTCGGCGACAGCGTTATTCCGCTGGTAATTCTCGTTATTTCAACTATACTGAATATCGCGCTGGATCTGCTTCTGGTGTGCGTATTTCAGCTCGGAGTTGCGGGCGCTGCGGCGGCAACCGTGGCGGCGCAGCTTATCTCCGCGATAGTATGCCTTGTTTATCTTGTAAAGCGCAGGGCGTTCCTTGTGATAAAGCCGTCGGATTTCAAATTCACGGCGCGGACGACGGTAGAGCTTCTCAGCGCGGGTTTCGGCATGGCGCTGATGTATTCCATCGTGGATATAGGCTCCATTGTGCTTCAGAATGGCATAAACGGCTTCGGCGAGGACATCATCGCGGCGCATACGGCGGCAAGAAAGATCTTCAGCCTTACGATAATGCCTTTCTCGGCGGTGAGCGCAACGCTTGTTACATACTGCTCGCAGAACCGCGGCGCGGGGAAGTATTCCCGAATTTCAAGGGGCATACGCGACGGACTGCTGCTTATGGGCGGCTGGGCTACGCTGGCGGTGCTGGTGGTATATACCGCGGGCGGCGCGCTGGTCGGAATGATAGTCCCCGGGGAGGACGCCGCGGTAGCGGGCACGGCGGTGCTTTATTTAAGATGGAACGTTCCGTTTTACTACTGCCTTGCTGTCCTGCTGGGTCTGCGAAGCGCGCTGCAGGGGCTTGGGAAGAGCCTTGTGCCCATCATTGCGAGCATTATAGAGCTTATATGGAAAGTCTGCACGGTGGTGTTTATGATACCGCTTTTCGGCGGGCAGAGCGGCACCGTGGGCACAACCCTTGAGGAGATCGGCGGATATTTCGGCGTAGTGCTTTCCGAGCCGATAATATGGACTCTCTGCGCGGTGATGATAGGCACCATCGCGATAATCACTATTAAAAATCTTCCCAAGGATAAGGAGGAAGCCGCATGATAAAGGAACTTACCGAAAAGCTTACAGACAACATTTCCCTTGCGGTAAAGGGCAAGCGGAGCGAAATAAAACTCGTCTGTGCGGCATTGTTCGCGGGGGGACACGTTCTTCTCGAGGATGTCCCCGGCACGGGCAAAACGCTGCTTGCGCGCTCCCTCGCGAAGAGCGCCGACGGCGTGTTCAGGCGCATACAGTTCACTCCCGACCTGCTTCCGTCGGACATCACGGGCATAAATTTCTACAACGCAAAGCAGCAGGAATTTGTGCTGAGAAAAGGCCCCGTATTTGCAAACATCCTGCTTGCGGACGAAATAAACCGCGCCACGCCGAGAACGCAGTCCGCGCTCCTCGAATGCATGGAGGAGCGGCAGACCACCATCGACGGCGATACGCTCCCGCTGGAGCCTCCGTTTTTCGTGATCGCAACGCAGAACCCCGCCGAGATACAGGGAACATACCCCCTGCCCGAAGCGCAGCTCGACCGCTTTATGATAAGGCTGGCGCTGGGCTATCCCGACCGCGCGGAGGAAATGCGCGTTATCGGCGGCGCGGCGAACGCCCCTGCAGAAGCGGGGATAAAACCCGTATGCACCATGGCGGATATCATCGCGGCGCAGAGAGAAGCGGACACCTGCCGCATAAGCGCGGCGGTCTGCGGGTATATCGCGGATATCGCGGCGGCGACGAGAAAGCACGCTTCGGTGAAGCTTGGTCTTTCGACCCGAGGAGCCGCGGCGCTCAAGCGAATGGCGTGCGCGCTGGCGATGATCGAAGGGCGGGATTATGTAATGCCGCAGGATGTCATCACGGCGGCGCCGTATGTGATAAAGCACCGCCTTATCTGCCGCGGATATTCCGCAAACGGCGGCGCGGCAAAGGCAGCGGACGACGTGCTGGCGCAGGTGCTTTCGAGCGTGCCCGTGCCTACGGAGCAGTCGGGAAGCTGATATGGAAATTCTCGTAATGGCGCTGATACTCGCGGCGGTGCTCGCGGGGCAGTATTTCCTTTACACGGCGCGGGGGCTTAAAAAGCTTGGCTATTCCCTAAAAATAAGCGTCCCCGAGGCGTTCGAGGGCGACGAGATAGAAATAATCGAGGAGATAGACAACGAAAAATACCTCCCGCTTCCGTGGGTGCGCACCGAGATAAGCTGTTCGCGGTGGCTCACATTCAGGGGGCAGCGAATCGTTCCCGATGAAAAGAACGAACAGCGCGGGCTTATTTCGGGCGTGTTCGTCCTGAAAGGAAAGCAGCGCTGCCGCCGCGTGTGGAAAGTCCGCTGCGAAAAGCGCGGGGTGCATCATATCGAAAGCGTTACTATCTCCGTGAGCGACCTTTTCGGGCTGGCGAAGCCCACGGCGGTCATACCCGTCCGGCAGACCGTGCGGGTGCTGCCTGTTCCCGCGGACATGGATTCGGGGGAGCTTTCGGGGGACGACTACATCGGAGATATGCAGGTAAAGCGCTTTGTGCTTCCCGACCCGTTCGTCATAAGCGGCGCGCGGGAGTACACGGGCCGTGAGCCGATGAACCGCATACACTGGGCGCAGACCGCCCGCGCGGGCACGCCGATGGTATACAACAACGAATTCACCACCGAGCGGCGCATGATGATAGTTATGAATATGCAGAGAAACGCGATGTCCGTGGAGCAGAGCCTTTCGCTGCCCGTGCTCGAGGCGCAGATAAAGGCGGCGGCGTACGCGGCGGATATCTGCGGGCAGATGCGGGCGGAGTTTTCGCTTGCGGCAAACACCCAGGGAGAGCGGCTGGTGATACCCGCGGGGGAGGGCAACGAGCACATCATAAAGACCCTGCGGTATCTTTCGGATATAAGCGGCGGCTGCGGAGAACACATCGACGATATGCTTTCGTCGCTGGATTTCTACGGCATGACCGATAC
>CAVIFG010000011.1:5665-9766 GCA_963641955.1 Escherichia coli | reverse complement strand
ATATCATATTCATCAGCGGATTTGTCACCGAGCGGCTATACGAAACGATAGAGCGGCTGACGGAAAACGGCGTGTGCTGCAAGCTGTTTTCCGCCACGCTGGACGAGGAAAACTGCGTTCTGCCAGCCCTGTGCGAGCTGCGGCATATTCCGAGGAAAAACTACAATGTATCAGGGGCGGGTGATGATTGATGGAGAATAACAGCAGATCATCTTCCGCACTTGCGGTGCTTGCGGCGGCGGGGCAGCTTATGTGCGTGTTCCCGTTCGTGGTGCTGACCGAGGGGCTCGGGTTTGAAAAATACGTCTGGTGGCATTATCTTGCACTGTACGGCGTGTACGCCGCGTTTATGCTGTGCGGTAGGCTCTGCGGAGCATGGGCAGCGGGCGGCGACTTCACGCAGAAACAGCGGGCATGGGCGGGGTTCGGCTCCCGCGCGGCGGTCATTGTCCCGTCGGCGGCTTTCATCATCGTCTGCGCCTGCCTTAAAATGCCTACGGCGCTTTATTTCTACGCGTTTCCCGCGGCGGTGGTCGTATATTTCGGCGGCAGGCACAGCGCGGGGCTGGGGTACAGCGATATACTGACGCGGGGATGGTTCGCGGGGTATTTCGCGGCGGCGGTCATTGCGTCGTTTATGCTGTGGCTCTCACATGACGAGGACATACAGTCCACAGGAGTGTTTCAGCTTTGCGTGATGTTCGGCGTTATCATCGTGATATCTGCGGTGCTGGCAAATCAGACGAACATCGACACCCGCACGCGGCAGCGCTCCGCAGGGAAAAATGTTATCCCGAAAGGACTGCGCGGGTACAACGCCGCGCTTATCGCGGGGGTATGCATCGTGGCGGTGGGATTGTTCCTGTTTGCGAAACCCGCGGCGGAGTTTATCATGAGCGGATTTTCCTCGCTGATGAGCGGGCTGTTTTCGCTCCTGCGGGGGATAAACGGTGAATTTAACACCAACGATACCGAAAACGAAACCGACTTCTCCGGCGGGGAAGTTACGGTGGAATACAATGACAACACGCTCTTCACGGGGCTTACGGTGCTGCTTGTTATCGGGGTGATCGTCCTTATAATCCGCTTCAGAAAACAGATAATCGATTTTCTGAAAGAACTGATGGCGCCGCTTTTCAAGGAGGCGGAGAAGCCTGAGCCGCTGCCGTTTGCGGACGAGCTTTCGGACAGCCTTTCGATACAACGCGCAAGGCGCAGCGGCCGCAGAACTGCGCAGCAGCTCCTGCGGGACTACCGCAGGGAGCAGGACCCCGTACAGAAATACAGAAAAGGCTACCTGCTGTTCCTGCTGCGGCTGGACAGGACGGCATTCCCGCACCTCCCGTCGGACACCACGACGGTGCACGGGAAAAAGGGCGAGCTTGCCTTCCGTCGCAGCGATATAGAAAAAATGGTCGGGGAATACAACGCCGTGCGCTACGGCGGCGCGATACCCGATGAATACCAGCTTTCCGCGCAGGAAAAGCTGCTCAACGAACTATACTAAGGAGAACAACAAAATGAAATTCAGAGAACTTCTGAACTCGAATGATTTCATACTGCTGGACGGTGCGATGGGCACCATGCTCCAGAAAGCGGGGCTGAAGCTCGGCGGACTTCCCGAGGAGCTTAATTTCACCGAGCCGGAGCTTATCGAGGACATCCACAGGCAGTATATAAAGGCGGGCGCGCAGGCGGTGTATGCAAACACATTCGGCGCCAACCGCCACAAGCTTCAGAACAGCAAATACACCGTCACCGAGGTAATTCAGCGCGGCATTGAAATAGCACGCAAGGCCTGCGAGGGCACCGACGCCCTTGTTGCGCTGGACGTGGGCTCGCTGGGCAGGATGATGCGCCCCGCGGGGGATATGCCCGTCGACGAAGCGTACGATATGTTCCGCGAGATAATGCTTGCGGGCAGGGACGCCGATTTCATCGCCATAGAAACCATGACAGACCTCATGGAAATAAAAACCGCGCTGCTTGCCGCAAAGGAAAACACAGATCTTCCCGTGGTATGCTCGATGTCGTTTGAGCAGAATATGCGCACATTCACAGGCTGCGGAGTGGCTTCCATGGCGCTGACATTATCGGCGCTGGGCGCGGATGTTATCGGTATGAACTGCTCCCTCGGCCCGAAGGACGCGCTTCCCATCGCGGAGGAGATCCTCAAATGGTCGAGCGTGCCCGTTATGATACGCCCCAACGCGGGACTTCCCGACCCGAAAACAAATCTCTATAATGTTGGCCCCGATGAGTATGCGGATATCATCGCGCAGATGGCGGATATGGGCGTAAAGGTTTTCGGCGGCTGCTGCGGAACATCCCCCGAATACATCGCCGCAGTCGCAAAGCGGCTCAACGGCAGGAAAACCGTAGAAATTCACCCCGAAATACCCGCGGCGGTCTGCTCGGCTTCCAAGGTGGTCGAGATAGACACCGTGCGCATAATCGGCGAGAGGATAAATCCCACGGGAAAGAAGCTGTTCAAGGAAGCGCTGAAGCGCCGCGACCTCGACTACATCATGCGTCAGGCGATAGACCAGACGGACGCGGGCGCGGAGATACTCGATGTAAACGTCGGTCTGCCGGATATCAACGAAAAGGAAATGATGCTTGCGGCGGTGGATTCCGTGCAGTCCGTAACGGACGCTCCGCTTCAGATAGACACCACCGAAACCGACGTACTTGAAGCGGCGCTGCGCGTTGTGGCGGGCAAGCCGATAGTGAACTCCGTAAACGGCGAGGACGAGAAGCTTGAAACAGTTCTTCCGCTGGTAAAGAAATACGGCGCGGCGGTGGTAGGCCTTACCCTTGACGAGGGCGGCATACCCAAGACCGCCGAAAAGCGCTTTGCAATAGCCGAGAAGATACTCAACCGCGCCCTTGAATACGGCATACCGAAGCGGGACGTGTATATCGACTGCCTTACCCTCACCGCTTCAGCGGAGCAGGACGGCGTTATGGAAACCATAAAGGCCGTCCGCATGGTAAAGGAAAAGCTCGGGCTGAAAACCGTGCTGGGCGTATCGAACATTTCGTTCGGCCTGCCGAACCGCGAGCTTGTCACCTCTACATTCCTTACCATGGCGATGAACAGCGGGCTTGACCTGCCGATAATCAACCCGAACATCGCGGCAATGTCGGGAGCGGTAAGCGCATACAGGCTGCTTTCGGGTTACGACAGGCACGGCACCGATTTCATCGCGCATTTCGGCGCGGACAATGTTGTCACCACGCAGATAAAGTCAACGGCTGCGGCGGCTTCCGCCGTGACGGAGGGCACGGGCATAAGCCACGCGGTCGCCTCGGGATTAAAGGCGGAGTGTGCGGCAGCGGCCATGAAGCTTCTCGAAGAGGGCACCGACCCCATGACGCTGATAAACGAGCAGCTTATCCCCGCGCTGGATTCGGTCGGAGAAAAATTTGAAAAGGGCACGATATTTCTGCCGCAGCTTATCCAGTCGGCGGGAGCGGCGCAGGCGGCGTTCGACGCGGTGAAATCATTCCTCGCGAAGAACGGCGGCGAAAGCGAGAGCAGGGGCAGGGTAGTGATTGCGACGGTAAAGGGAGATATCCACGATATCGGCAAGAACATCGTAAAGACCCTGCTGGAAAACTACGGCTTCGAGGTCATCGACCTCGGCAAGGACGTGGATTATCAGCTCGTTGTCGACGCGGCGGTGAAGTACGAAGCAAAGCTCGTCGGGCTTTCCGCGCTGATGACCACCACCCTCAAGAGCATGGAGAACACCATAAAGCTGCTGCACGAAAATCATGTCGACTGCAAGATAGTTGTCGGCGGCGCGGTGCTCACCCCCGAGTATGCAGAGAAGATAGGCGCGGATTTCTACGCCAAGGACGCAAAGGAAACCGTTGACATTGCAAGACGTGTCTACGGAGTACAGTAATAAAGGAGAAAAAATTATGGTTGCACAGACGCCCCCTATGGGTTGGAACAGCTGGGACTGCTACGGCGCTTCCGTCACCGAGCAGACCGTCCGCGCGAATGCGGAATTCATGGCAAAGCATCTTAAAAAGTACGGCTGGGAGTACATCGTAGTCGATATCCAGTGGTATGAGCCTACGGCGGAGAGC
>CAVIFG010000011.1:854-5655 GCA_963641955.1 Escherichia coli | reverse complement strand
TATCATCCGTTTACCGAGCTGTGCGTGGATGAATATTCCCGCGTTATCCCCGCTGAAAACCGCTTCCCGTCCTCGGCGGGAGGAAAGGGCTTCGCGCCGCTGGCGGAGTATGTTCATTCCCTCGGACTGAAATTCGGCATACACATCATGCGCGGAATACCCCGTCAGGCTGTTCATCAGAACCTCAAGATCAAAGGCTCGGACAAGACCGCGCGACAGATCGCAAAAACATCCAGCATATGCAACTGGAATACCGATATGTACGGCGTTGACCCCGCAAAGGAAGGCGCACGGGAGTATTACAACAGCATTTTCGAGCTTTATGCGCAGTGGGGCGTTGATTTCATCAAGATAGACGACATCTGCCGCGAGCTTCCGCATGAAGAAGCAGAGCTTGTTATGGTAAGCGAAGCGCTGAAGGGCTGCGGCCGCGATATGGTGCTCAGCCTTTCGCCGGGGCCCGCTCTCCCCGAAAAGGCGGAGCTTTACAAGCAGACCGCGAATATGTGGCGCATTACGGACGATTTCTGGGATAAGTGGGAGCTGCTTTACGATATGTTCTCCCGCGCGCAGACATGGTGCATCCACGCGGCGGCGGGACATTTCCCCGACTGCGATATGCTGCCCATCGGAAACATCCTTCAGGACTACGACAAGAATATCACCACAAAATTCACGCAGGACGAGCAGATTACTATGCTGACGCTGTGGTGCATGATGCGCTCCCCGCTTATCATCGGCGGCGAGATGACGCGTTTCGATGATTTCACGATGTCGCTGCTGACCAACGCGGAGCTTATCGAGGTGCTTAACAACACGCACTCCGCTCACCCGCTGTTCAGAACAAAGCGCGAGGGCGAGGAAGACATCGCGTGGTTCACATCGCACACGGACGGAAAGCACTACTACATCGCGCTGTTTAATGCCGAGGGCGAAGAGCGCGAGATTTCCGCGCAGCTTCCCATCGCCCGTAATATGGAGGCATACGACATCTGGCAGGGCAAGCCCGCAGGAACGGTAAGCGGAAGCGTAAAGGCTGTCGTAAAGCCGCACGGCGCGGTGCTTTACAAGCTCGCCGCAAAGGATTAAGGTGATCTGCTATAAAAATCAAGGGATTTGAAGTAAAGGACATCATCGCCGCGCTGAAAACGGCGGAGGGCAGGAAGAAGCTTTTTACGGAATACCGCGAGCTGGTCATGTACTTCCTTTTCGGAATAGGCACAACGGTGATATCCTTTGCGACGTACTATCTGTTCCGCTGGATATTTCCGAACGAGGAAAGCGTGCCCGCATGGCTTAGCTGGATATTCAACATCACGTCCTCCTTTGGGATCGAGAGCAACACCGCGCTGCCCGTAATACTTTCGTGGGTATTCTCGGTGACGTTCGCGTTCCTTACGAACCGCGTTTATGTGTTTTCGAGCACGGTCAAAACCGCAGGCGGATTTGTGGTGGAGGCGCTTAAATTCTACGCCTCGCGGCTGGCAACGCTGCTGGTAGACCTTATCATAATGTTTTTCCTGGTCGACCTTACGGGCTTCCACAACGGGCTGTATGAGTTCTGCGCAAAGGTGTTCTCAAACTGCGTGGTGCTGGTGCTGAATTATGTTCTGAGCAAGATTTTTGTTTTCAGGAAGAATAAGTCGGCGCCCGCGAATGCGGATAAGTGAGCACAGGAGAAAACGGCGCTAGAGGACGATTTCGTCCCGCTGCTTCGGATGAAGCCTGCAAATAAATAATGCTGTCCCGCAGGGTCATTCCTGCGGGATTTTTGTTTTGGCAAAAGGGAACCCCTAAAAACCTTGTATGAGTGAAAATGTGTATAGCACACCGCCTGCTTCGGAAAACCTCCTCGCAAGGCATACAGCCTTACTTCGTCGGCTTTTCTCGCATTCGGCGCACTCTACCAATTTTTCCTTTTCAAACCGGTTTTTAGAGGTTTCCAGAATAAAACACAAACCTCTGCCTATAATATTGATATCCAAATATTTCAAGCGAGGTGTATAACATGAATTCATCGGGCAGTATACCGGGCTTCTCGGGGGAGGCTTCGGAGGCGGTCAATTCTTCGATACTGATTGCGGGGCAGATGGGGCATACCTACATCGGCAGCGAGCACCTGCTCTGCGCGCTGGCGAAAAACGCGGGCAGCTCGGCGGGGGTGCTTCTGGCGCGGCAGCAGATACGCTTCCGCGACCTGCTGCTTAAAATAAAGGCGCGTACGGGCGTCGGCAGGAGCGTTCAGCTTACCGACAGGGATTTTTCACCAAGGCTTAAAAAGCTGCTGGTAAGCGCGCGGAATATCGCTTCCTCCCGCGGCGACGCGACGGTCGGCACGGAGCACCTGCTGATGTCTATTTTGCTGGACAGGGAGTGCACCGCGTATGCCGTCATCGTGGAATACGGCGCGGGGGTCATCGCGAAGCTTTACAACGAAGCTTCCATGCGCAGCTACGTTGAGCCCAGCTTTGAGCAGCCCGAAACCAGGCAGCAGGATGAAAAGCGCCGTAAGGGTCAGCAGGATCTCCCCATGCTAACGAAATACGGCAGGGAGCTCACCGCTGCGGCGCGGGCTGGGCAGCTTGACCCCGTGATAGGCCGCGACACGGAGATAGAACGAATGGTTCAGATACTTCTTCGCAGGAGCAAGAACAACCCCTGCCTTATCGGGGAAGCGGGGGTAGGCAAGACCGCCGTTGTTGAGGGCTTCGCGCAGCGCGTTGCGGCGGGAAATGTTCCCCCGGAGCTTGCGGAAAAGCGCCTGTTTGCGCTGGACCTTTCCGCAATGCTGGCGGGGGCGAAATACCGTGGGGATTTTGAGGAGCGCCTGAAAGGCGTGCTGGACGAAACCTGTTCCCATAGCGGGATAATTCTTTTTATCGACGAGATACACATGATCGTCGGCACCGGCGCCGCAGAGGGCGCCATCGACGCCGCAAGCATACTGAAACCGCCCCTCGCCCGCGGGAGCATCTGCCTTATCGGCGCGACAACCACCGAGGAATACCGCAGGTTCATCGAAAAGGACGGGGCGCTGGAGCGGCGTTTTCAGCCGATAAATGTCGAGCAGCCCGATGAAGCGGGCACGCTGCGCATTCTGGCTGGGTTGCGGGGCAAGCTAGAGGATCATCACCGCGCGGTGATAACCGACAGGGCATTGTCCGCGGCGGTGAAGCTTTCCGAGCGGTATATGACCGACCGCAACCTCCCCGACAAGGCGATAGACCTCATCGACGAAGCCGCCGCCCGCGCCCGCACTGGTCACCCCGGGGGGTACGGCTGCGGCAGGAATGAGAGCGCCATTTCCGCCGCGCTGTGCGATAAAAATTACGACGCGGCGGGCAGGCTGGCGCGCTCCGCCAAAACCGCCGAGATGAGCCGTACCGTCGTCGATGAAGAAGATGTTGCCGAAGCGGTTTCGGCGGTGACAGGGATACCCGCAGCGCGGCTCACCGAGGACGAGGGACACCGCCTTGCGGCACTCGAAAATATGCTCCGCGAACGGGTCATAGGGCAGGATAAGGCGGTGACTCTGGTGGCGGATACGGTAAGGCGCGGCCGCGCGGGGCTGCGCGACCCGTCAAGACCTGTGGGGTCGTTCCTGTTTCTCGGGCAGACGGGCGTCGGAAAGACGGAGCTTTCCCGCGCGCTCGCCGAGGGGGTCTACGGCGACGCGAAGCGGCTCATCCGCTTCGATATGTCGGAATATATGGAGAAACATTCCGTGTCGAAGCTCATAGGCTCGCCCCCGGGGTACATTGGCTACGACGAAGAGGGGCAGCTTATAAAGCGCGTGCGCAGTGCGCCGTGGTCGGTGGTGCTTTTCGATGAAGTGGAAAAGGCGCATCCGGATGTGCTCAACCTGCTGCTGCAGATACTCGAGGACGGAAAACTCACCGCTTCCGACGGCAGGACGGCGGATTTCAGAAACGCGGTGGTTATTATGACGGGAAACATCGGCGCGGAGGAGCTTTCGAAGCGCTCGGTGGGATTTAACGGCGGCACGGGCGGCAGCGCGGATATAATGCGGGCGCTGAAAAAGCAGTTCCGCCCCGAACTGCTCAACCGCATAGATAATGTAGTGATATTCGACAAGCTTTCGGAGGAAAACATGGAGCATATCTGCCGAAAAATGCTGGGGGACGTTGCACAGCGCGCCTTGGCAAGGGGGATAGAGCTGTCCTTTGCCGAGGGGACGGAAAGGCTGCTGTGCGTCGGCGCTGCTTCGGAGGAGATGGGCGCGCGGCCGCTGCGCAGAAAAATCACATCGGAAATAGAGGATATGCTGTCGCGTAAAATAATTTCGGGGGAGCTTCCCGATAACTGCCGCGCGGAGGTCACGGCGGAAAACGGAGCATTCGGCGTGAGGGTCATGTCACTGCTGTAAAAGCTGCTCCGCCATGCTTTCCGCAAAAACGGCGTAGCCACGGGTCGGGTCGTTTATCAGCACATGGGTCACCGCCCCGACAAGACGGCCGTTCTGAATGATGGGGCTGCCGCTCATGCCGCGGACTATGCCGCCTGTTTTTTCAATAAGCTCCGGGTCGGTTATTTTTATCACCATGCTTTTCGAGCCTGTCATATCCAGCAGGTTTATGCGCTCTATTTCGATGTCGTATTCGCGCACTCCGCCGCCGTCTATGGTGGAGAGTATGACCGCGCTTCCGCATTCCACTTCCTGCCTGAACGCCATGGGGATTGCTTCGCCGTTTATCGGCTCGCTGGTCGTGCCGAAAACGCCGACTTCCGTGTTGGCGAGCAGCGTGCCAGTTTTTTCATCGGGGATGAAGCTTCCGCAAAG
>CAVIFG010000011.1:0-742 GCA_963641955.1 Escherichia coli | reverse complement strand
CCCGCTTCGCCGCAGGTGCCCTTTACAACGCCGTTGATCTCAGCGGCGTTTATCTCTCCGCCCGCCAGCGGCACGCACTGCCCCGTGGTGACGTCGCTCACCGCATGACCCAGCCCGCCGAAAAATCCCGTTGCGGGGTCGTACCATGTCATCGTGCCGATACCCGCCGCGCTGTCGCGTACCCATGCGCCTATTTTAAGCGTTCCGTCGCTGTTCTGTTCCGTCGGGACGGAAAGGCATATTTCGCTGTCGCCGCGTTTCAGCACCACCTGCGCATTTTCGTCGGAAAGCTGCACGGCGTCGCTTATTTCTTCGTTGGTATAAACCTCCGTGCCGTTCACCGAGGTTATGACATCGCCCTGTTTTATCCCGCTTTTTGCGGCGGGGGAGTTGCTCCCGACGGACACTACCATCACGCCCTCGGAGCGGATTTTAATTCCAAAAGGAGTTCCGCATGGAATAAGCTGCGGGCGCTCGGTGGGGGTTATCTCCGCTTCTTTTATAGGTATCGCGCCGAGGTAATATGCGTGGCCGCTTTCCGTCGGGCGGATGACCGCGGCGGAAAATCCCCCCTGCATAAAAACGGAATCGCAGTCCGCGCTTAAATCAACGGGGAGCGCGGCATAATAATACCCGACAACGGCGGTCAGCACCGAAGCTGCGGCGCAGGCTGCCCGAAAAATAATTTTTGATGCTTTTATCATTTTATCTGTATCGGAATGCTGCATCGCGCGCCGCAGCC
>CAVIFG010000010.1:12911-18436 GCA_963641955.1 Escherichia coli | reverse complement strand
CACGCTCCTGCGGAGAAAGTGCTTGGTCAAGATATTTTTTCATTGTTTATCCTCGTTTTATGATTTGTGATCTTATTATTTCCCAATCTGATCTCTGCCTGCCTTTCGGCTGCGCTTGTCCTCATACATCCGCGCGTCGGCGGTTTTGATTATCTCATCGATATCGCAGCCGGAGATGATATTCGCCGTTTCCCAGCCGCAGCTTATCCCGACGGGGTAGGGCTTGCCTGAGTTTTTGTTGTATTCCGCAAGATATTCCCGAACATCGCGGATGTACTTTTCGGGGGAGAAATTTTCCCCGCCGCCTATCACCGCAAACTCATCCCCGCCGAAGCGCGAGCATACGGTGCTTTCCGCCGAAACGGACATAAGCGCATTCGCGACGGTTTTTATCGCGCTGTCGCCCTCGCTGTGACCGAAGTTGTCGTTGATGTATTTGAGCCCGTCCATGTCCAGCGAGAAAACATAGAATGTTCCGCCTTTGAGCTTTGCGAATTTTTTATAAAACCCTCTTCTGTTCAGCAGACCCGTAAGCGGATCGTGAACGTGCATTTCCGCAAGCTCGGAATTGACGCGTTCAAGGCGGGTGCGGTTTATAAGATTTTCAAGTATCTGCGTGGTGTCGCTTATGTATCTGCGCCTGTTGGCGTATATGGATTCTTCCGCATAGCTGATGGCGGCGCAGGTGTATCCGAGCACATCCTCGACAAAATGTATCGGGGAGAAGAACAGTATATCGTGCTTTTCCAGCACGCTTTCCATGTCGGGCAGAAGCCCCCTCACGGGGAAAATAACTCCGTCCGAATTCAGCTCGTCAAAATCCCTTATCATAAACGCATTTACATTTTCCGTGAATACATCATGGAAGCGGCGTTCGTCAGGTTTCTCATCAAAAATATCGGTGTTTATGCAGAACCACTCGCAGTAGTCGCCGTATTTCTTCATTATTTTTGCCACGTCGCTGAGGGTAGAGCAAGCGGTCGCTTTTCTGACATAGCTGAACATGAAGTCCTCGTGCCATTCCGCATTGCCGACGCGATCATAAAGCTTCAGTATCTTGTCGCACGGGTTTACGGAATCGATTCCCTTGCACCCGCAGGACTGCGCAATGTGCATTTTATACGGGATCGTTGTGTCCTCGGTAGTGCTCTTTCCGTTTATCATGTTTTCCACAAGAGCAACAGCGGCGCTGCCTATCGCGGAAAAATCTATCGAGGCGGTCGTAAGCCGCGGCTGATAGTATTTTTCAAGTTCTATGCCGTCAAATCCCGTTACGATGACATCATCGGGTACTTTTATGTTGTGATGATACAGATACTGGCAGGCGGTTATCGCCATGGAATCGTTGCAGCAGATTATCGCTTCGGGGAGCGGCAGACCGCTGTTCATAAACTTATCCATAACCTGTATAGTGGGAGCTTCCCAGAAATCGCCGTAGCCCAGTCTGTTTTCATCAAAGGGAATATCATTTTCCGCGAGTATCCTTTTGTAGCATTCAATGCGCGCTTCAGAAAACTCGTTTCCCTTAAATCCTGCAATAAAATTGACCCTGCGGCAGCCGTGATATTCGACAATATGCCGCACTATCTGCTCAAATGTCGAGAGGTAGTCGAAGCGTATGCAGGGCGTGTCGGGAAGCTTTTTATCAATGGTAATCGCGGGAATTCCTGCGATTTCCGCATATCCGATTATCATTCTGCAGACATCGTCGTTTTGTATCGCCTGTGGAAGTATTATCAGCGCGTCCAGCAGCTCGGCATTTACAAGTTTGAATATCCCCGCTTCGCCTGCGGTTTCGCCGTTTTTGTTGAACAGGTCTGAAAACGACATGAACAGCATGACTTTCCAGCCGTGCTCTGTCGCCACACGGCATATGGAATCAACCGTATTTTTTACGTCCTCGTTTGCCATCTTTGACCCGCATATACCGAGAAGCCTGTAATTTTTCCTGCCCTTGAACATAATGCCTGCTCCCTCTGCTTGTTTTTATTTTTCTGCCAGCCAGACCTTCATCTGATTTTCTCCGCGGTTTCCCCATGTGTAGTACGGCACTGCGACAGTCTCGCACGGTGTCAGCACGGGCTTTTCGGATGAATACAGTTCGTCCGAATCCTCCGCCCGAAGTGCGGGAACTTTTAATGTAACTGCGCCGAGTGTTTCGTTAAATTCGGAAACGGTCGGATTTTTGTCTGTGTCTATCGAAAGGGAAAGCACGTCCCCGTCGTTGTCGACGCCCTCGAAGCAGTATACCAAAGGTCCTCTGCACACCGCAGCCTGTCCCGAAAGGTCGGGTACCTTTGCCGAGGGATAAACATAGTACGGCTCGTCCGAAAGTTCAAGCGTGATAACGTCGCCGTCCTGCGCGCTGATGTATGCATAGCCCTTTTTGATTTCGCACGGGCATTCGCCGCCGTTGAGGGAAAGGTCATGCTTTCTGCTCCATTTCGGCAGCCTTACGGCTATCTCGCCGCTGCCCGATACGGAAAGCTTTATCGTAAGTCCGTAGGGGTATTCCGTTTCGCAGGTGACAGTCGCGCCGTTTTTAAAAGAAACCGTTCCGTTTGCATACAGATGGATGTAACCCGTCGTTGAACTCTCGCCGAATGCGTATTTTTCAAAAGAAGATATCAGCCTTGCAACATTCGGAGGGCAGCAGGCGCAGGCATACCACTTCGGACGCTCGGGAAGAACGTGCCAGTGGGTCGCGGTCTTGTGCGCAATGCCTGGGACTACCTCCAGCGGATTTACATAGAAAAACCGCTTTCCGTCAAGCTGCATACCGCCGAGCACGGTGTTGTAGAATGCGCGCTCCATCACGTCGGAATATCTGCTGTCAACGTCGTTTTCAAGCATTCTCGAGGCGAAGAAGATAAGCCCTATCGAGGCGCAGGTTTCCGCATAAACTGTGTCGCTGGGCAGGTCGTAGTCCGCCGTGAAAGCCTCTCCGCATACAGTCGAGCCAATTCCGCCCGTAACGTACATTCTGCGGCGGGTTATGCTGTCCCAAAGCTTTTCACAGGCGGAAAGCAGCTCCTTGTCATCGTCGTTTCCCGCAAGGTCTGCCATGGCTGTATAAAGGTAAACCGCCCTTACGGCATGGCCAACTGCTGTGTCCTGCCTGCGCACGGGAGCAAATGCCTGAGAATAGTTCGTGTCGGAGGGATTATTGCCCCATACCGTCCAGTCGCGTTTTTCCTTTTCTTTTTCGTAGAAATGAGGATCCTCGCCACGTACATCTACAAAATGACGTGCAAGTTCGAGATATTTCTTGCTGCCTGTTGTGCGGTACATTTTCATAAGGGCAAGTTCGACCTCGGGATGACCGGGGAAGGCGCTGTATTCAAGCGTTCCCTCCCGCATAAAGTGGTCGTAAATGCACTGCGCATTGCGCTCCATCACCCGCAGGAGCTTATCTTTTCCTGTCGCTTCGTAATAAGCGCAGGCGGCTTCCATCATATGTCCCGCGCAGTACAGCTCGTGACCTTCCAGCAGGTTTGTCCAGCGCTTGTCGCGGTCTTTTATAGTAAAATATGTATCAAGGTATCCGTCCTTATCCTGTGCCGCTTCGATTAGGTCGATAAGGGCGTCTGCTGTTTTTTCGAGGTCGTCGTTCTTTTCTGCGGCAAGGCTGTATGCCACGGCTTCAAGCCACTTTGCGGCGTCGCTGTCCTGGAATACCATGCCGTAAAATCCGTCGCCGATGTCGCCGCCGTGCAGGGCATTTGCGGCATTGCGGAAGTTGTCGATAACGTGCGATTTCTCCGCGCCCTCCGCCTTGTCGGAGAGAACGCTGTACTGGTACGGTATTACCGTATTCCGTATAAGTCTGCGGTATTTTTCGATAAATCCGTCGTTGCTTCTGAATGAGGACTGGTGCAGTTGGGTTTGTGTTTTCATGGTATTCCTCCGCAATATTATGGTATTATAATTTTACCACAAGCGGTGTCCGTTGTCAATCGGTTGTTGCATTATTTCGGCGAATGTGATACAATAAATTGGGGTGATGAAAATGGTAGATGCTGTTTATCCGATAGTAGGAAATGAATTCTGGCTCCCGTTCTATCTTACGGGAATCGGCGTGTGCGAGCCCGAGTACAGGGTCGAGCGTACCAACGGGCTGGTTTCGCACCAGATATTGTTTACCCGTTCGGGAAAGGGCGTGCTCAAAGTCGGCGGGAATACATATATGCAGATGGCGGGCAGCGTGTTTTATCTGTCGCCGTTCGTGCCGCATGAGTACTATCCGCAGGAAAACGACTGGATGACCTGCTGGGTGGTTTTCAGAGGGGGAGAGCTGGGTTCGCTGATGCGGTCCATGGGATTTCAGCCGTATCTCTGCGCCGACGGTGATATCTCCGCGCTGAACGATATATTCAACAAGCTGTTCGACGCTGCAAAGGATCCCATAGGGGGCGGCGAGAAGTGCTCCCGCCTTGTGTACGACCTCATCCTTGAAACGCGGTCGATACTTATTGATGACCATCGCTCCGCAGGTTATGCGGGCAGCCTGCTGCAAAGCGCGGTGGATTATATCGAGGGGCACTATACCGAGGATATCCCGCTGGAAAAGCTTGCGTCGCTTTCGGAGGTTTCGCTTCAGCATTTCTGCCGCGTGTTCAGAAACAGGATGAATATGCGCCCCATGGAGTACATCGCCCGCAGGCGTATCTCCCATGCGAAACTGCTTCTCTGCAACACAAACGAGCCTGTTTCCCGCGTGGGCGAGGAATGCGGCTATCCCGACCCTACCTATTTCGGAACGGTCTTTAAGAAATATGTAGGAGTCACCCCGGGAGAATACCGCAGGCATCGCGGTTCTGAACAGAAATGATAATGTTCAAATATTAAGATTTTTCTGCAATATTTCCGATTGAAAAACCTCCTTTTACGGTATATAATAAAGCTGTACCGAAAAGGAGGTATTTGTTGTGAAACTTAAAAAAATCATAGCGGCTGCGGTGTGTGCTTCGATCGCATCGACAGCGCTTCCGACAAACGTATTTGCGGAGGGAAAGACAATGAATGTTACTATCGACGGCAATAATGCAGAACTTGCCGCAAACAAGCGCTACCGCGGCGCGGGCATGGTAAGCGGAAACAACTCCTCGAGGCTTCTCCTTGATTATAAAGCGGAAAATCCCGATGCATACTGGGAACTGCTTGAATATATGTTTGGCGACAGCGGCGTCGGTATCAATCACCTCAAGCTTGAAATGGGCGCGGATATCAACTCCTCGTCCGGCACGGAGCCTACCGTAAAGCGCACCGAGGATGAAAGGGCGGATGTTACCCGCGGCGCAGGCTACCAGCTCGCGGCGGACGCGCAGAAAGTCAACCCCGATCTTACGCTGGATATGCTTTACTGGAGCGAGCCTCTGTGGGTCACCAATTCCGACGACGTATACGCGGCAAGATATAAGTGGTACAAAGAAACCCTTGACGCCGCATATGAAACCTACGGTATTAAGTTTGATTATGTCAGCGCGGTGCGCAATGAAAAGGCGATAGACCCAGACTGGGTAAAG
>CAVIFG010000010.1:7783-12808 GCA_963641955.1 Escherichia coli | reverse complement strand
CCTTTCCAAGGCGCTCAAGGCGGAAACCGACTGCCCCTATGACTACTCCGCGATAAAGATAGTTGCCGCAGACGAGGTCTGCAACTGGAACATCGCCGAGAAGATGAAGGATGACGAGGAGCTTATGAACGCCGTTGACGTTATCGGAAGCCATTATACATCATGGTCGACGGACACTGTGCAGAAGTTCGCGGATGAATACGACAAGGAAGTATGGTTCAGCGAAGCAAGCTCCCCCATGGAATACGCTGCAGGAACATGGCGTTTCGACGGGAACGGTTCGGGTATGTCCAACATAAACGGCCTGCTTGACGTTGCGAACAGAATCATAACCATGTATCCCGGCGGATATATGACCCTGTACGAATATCAGCCCGTTGTATCCGCATATTACGACGGCGTTACATACTGCCACAAGCAGCTTATCACCGCGAATACTCCGTGGAGCGGTTATTATGATCTCGATGCGGGATTTTTCATGTCGCTGCACTTCTCGCAGTTCATTAAAAAGGGCTGGACATTTATTGATGACGCCTGCTTCGGCGACGGCAAGGCGGGCGGCGACGGCCACGCGATTGTTGATGCAGTATACAGCTGCATGACAGCCTCCGACCCCGACACCGGCGACTACTCCTCCGTTATCACCAACACGACATCCGAGCCGATAACCTATAATTTCACCGTTAAGGCGCTTGACAAGGCTTCCTCTGCGGTGAACGTATGGGAAACCCGCGGCAACGACGGCGGAAGCTACGATGAAAACTACTTCAAGCACATCGACACCATCACACCCGTCGAAAACAACGGCGAATATACTTTCAGCTACACCGTAAAGCCTTATTCTCTGGTAACTCTCTCCACTGTTGAGGTAGAGGAAAAGGACTATTCCGAGGGCGACAACACGCTCCTCACCCTGCCTTACACCGATGATTATGAGTATGCGGATTACCCTGCGGATTACCTTTCCTCCCGCGGAAACGCTCCCCGCTACACCACCGACGAGGGCGGCGCGTTCGAGGTGCAGAATGTTGACGGCAACAATGTTCTCATGCAGATGATAACCCCCGACATCAAGGCGGAGGAATGGGGCGGCACACCCTCTCCCGAAACAAACTTCGGCGATGACCGCTGGTTCAACTATTCCGTAAGCACATCCGTAAAGCTTGCCGCAAGCGACACCCCCGAGGAAAACTACGCGGGCGTTGGCCTGAGATACAATTCCGGCTCCAGCGGCAAGAGCGGCTGGTGGATACAGCTTTACGAGGATGGTTCATGGAAGCTTAAAAGACAGAAGCGCATTGCTGTCGAGGGCGTGCTTGAGAACTTTGACAGCTCCGCTTGGCATGATCTCAAGGTAGAAGCAGTAAACAACTCCGTCCGCGCATGGATAGACGGCAACCTTGTTGCTGATTTTGAATCCGACCAGCCTATGCTTTCCGCAGGACGTGCGGCGCTGTACAGCTCCTACAACAACAATATGTTCGATAATTTCGCGGCGGAGCCTGTTGACGGCACAGATACCTACATTACCCGCTACGATAACACTGACCTCTGCATTGATTATTCCGGCAACTGGGAGCACAATCTCATGAGCGGCTTCTCGAACTACAAGAGAACCATTTCTACCGGCAGCGAGGGTGCAGTCCTCACCGCGAAGTTCAACGGCACAGGATTTGCTATAACAGGCTTCAACAAGGGCGAGGGCGTTATCTCCGTGAAGATAGACGGCGCAGAAGTTGAAAGCAACCTCACTGTTTCGGGCATTGGCTCCCGTGAGGTAGGCTATTACAAGTACGGCCTTGAAGCAGGCGAGCACACCGCAGAGATAACCGTTCTCAGCGGCAATCTCATGGTGGACGCGATGGAGGTAAGCGGCGGAGAAGTTCCGCTTCCTATCGAAAAGGATGAGTCCGAGGAAGCAGTTTCCTCCGATATATCGTCCGACAGCGAGGACGCAGTTTCTTCCGATACCGAAAGCAGCAGCACCGAAGCGGCTGACGACACAGCAAAGAGCAACGTTCCCATCCTGCCCATCGCAGCAGGCGGAGCGGCGGTCGTTGCAGCGGCAGTTGCGGCGGGCGTGATCATCGCGAAAAAGAAGAAAAAGTAATATGCTTATGGGAGCACGGTTTCCGCCGTGCTCCTTTATAATGGGGTGTCTGATTTGGAAAAGACTATCACGAAAGACATGACAACAGGCAGCGAGTGGCGGCATATCGTCCTGTTTACGCTGCCGCTGCTGGCGGGAAACCTGCTTCAGCAGGTATATAACATTGCGGATACGATAATAGTCGGCCAGTATCTTGGCGACGATGCGCTTGCGGCTGTCGGCGCGACGGGGTCGATAACGTATTTCTTTTACACGCTCTGCCTTGGGCTTGCAACCGGCGCGGGGGTCATTATCTCGCAGTATTACGGCTCGGCGCAGCACAAAAAGGTTAGGTCGGCGATATTCAACTCGGCGGTGGTTACGGCGGTTTTCGGCGTTATCATAACCATCCTCGCGGTGATATTAACGGAGCCTGTCCTGCGCCTGCTTAATACTCCCGAAACGCTGCTGCCAACCTCGGTGGAATATATGCGCATTGCCGTAAGCGGTACCGTGTGTGTTGCGGCGTACAACTGGATATTCGCGGTCATGCGTTCCCTCGGCGACAGCAAAACGCCGCTGCTGTTCCTCGGAATTGCAAGCATATTGAATGTCGGGCTTGATTTGCTGTTCGTGATGGTGTTTAATTTTGGGCCGGGCGGAGCCGCAGCAGCCACCGTTGCCGCGCAGGGACTTTCGGCGGTAATGTGCATTGTGTTCGGGTTCAGGAAAAACAAGAACCTCAGGCTCACGCGGGATGATATGCACATCAGCAGGTACGAGTGCCTGCTGTGCATAAAAACAGGCGTCCCCATCGCGCTTCAGAACGGCATGATATCCATTTCCATGATTGCAATACAGCGCGTTACCAACGGCTTCGGCGAAAGCGTTATGACCGCCTACACCGCCACCATGCGAATAGAACAGTTCATCCAGCAGCCGTTCTCTTCGCTCAACGCCGCGATATCCACATTTGCGGGGCAGAATATCGGCGCAGACAAGCGGGAGCGTGCAGTCAAGGGCTACAGACTTGGACTGGCCATTTCGTCGGGCTTTGCATTGTTTGTGACCGCCGTATTCCTGTTCGCGGCAAACGGGCTGGTAAGCTGCTTTGTAAGCGGCGCCGAAGTAATAAGAATTGGCGCAACGGGTCTGCGGCTGACATCCTGCTTCTACATTTTCCTCGGCATTATTCATGTGACACGAGGCTTCCTCAACGGTGCGGGGGATACGGGTTATGCAATGGTGAACGGCCTTGCGGAGGTAATATCCCGCGTGGGGCTGTCGCTGGTTCTTACCAACACACCTCTGGGCTACTGGGGTATATGGTCCACTACCTGCGCGACTTGGTTTGTTACCGCGGTGATAAGCTTTATCCGCTACAAACACGGCAAGTGGAAGCAGAAGAGTATTGTGAAAAAATGATCGCATTAAAAACAGCGGCTGTATCTTTGCGATACAGCCGCCTGTTTTTATGCAAGCTCGCTCATAACGATGTTCTTGATTTTTCTGACGAGGGTTCCCGTCATTCCGACGCCCGCCTGCTGCGTTCCGAACAGAAGCGTAATTCCGTGAGATGGCTCGTTCGAGAAGAACGTGCCGAGCCAGCCGTCCCAGCCGTATTCGCCCTTTGAAGAGAACAGCGTTGTCATGCTTTCGTCGGCGCAGACTCTCATAAGGTTGCCGTATGTATAGCCGCGCATCCAGCCCCAGCCTTCCTCAAGCTGAGCGTTCTGATGAGGGGCAATGCCGCCGTGGGTGAGATATTTTACCGACTCTGTAGACAGTATACGGTTTCCGTCGTATACTCCGCCGTTCATCAGCATTGCGGCGAACTTTGCGTAATCGTCCAGTGTGGAGCAAAGCCCCGCTCCGCCTGACTGGAACGCGGGAATAATATCGCGGTCATATGCAAGTCCGAGGTGATTTGTCCGAAGCTCCCGCAGGCCGCTTTCGGAGTAGTCATACACCTTTGCGAGCCTGTCGGCTTTTTCTTTCGGAACATAGAAATCCGTGTCGTTCATCCCGAGCGGCTCAAAGAAGCGTTCCAAAAGGAAATCGCGGAAGCTCATACCGCTTACCTTTTCGACAAGCGCCCCGAGGATATCTGCCGACGCGCCGTACATGAATTTTTCCCCAGGTTCAAAGCAGAGATCAACCGAGGCAAATCTGCGCGCAAATTCCGCTGTGGTTATGGGATTATCGGAATACAGCCCGTTTTCAACCTCCCAGAAAATCGTTCCGCTTTGGCGGCCGCCCTCGGAATTTTCGTAAGGGTAGGGGATTCCCGAGGTCATGTTCAGCAGATTGCACACCGTAAGGTGCTTTTCGGCTTTGGTGCGGTTTCCGTCCCTGTTTACATGGGATTCGGCGTATTCGGGAAGATAATCTGAAAGCCACGCGCCGAGGTCGATTTTGCCCTCCTGCACAAGAAGTATCACCGCTGCCGCTGTGATGGGTTTCGTCTGCGAATACAGTCTGAAAATGGTGTCGCGGCTGATTTTTTTGCCGCCCTCTATATCGGCATACCCGTACTCGCAGTAAGCCTTTTCTTTTCCGTTTTTTATAACAAGAACATTCGCGCCCGCGGTTTCTCCGTTTTCTACGGCGCGCTTTATAGTTTCCGTAATGAGTTTCTGCATATTTTCCTCCGATGTTTGGATATTTCTGTTATATTATAATCTAAAAATACGTTCGTGTCAATATGCTTCTTCAAAAAAATCCCACGGTTCGTAAACCGTGGGAAGATTTTTAAGATGAAAAGCGCTCCATGATTTTAAGCGCAGTCTTTATTCCGTCGACCGCGGCGGACATTATTCCGCCTGCATAGCCCGCGCCTTCTCCGCAGGGGTAGAAGTTATCCGCATATTCCGCTGCGCCGTTTTCTCCGCGCGGAATGCGCACGGGGGAGGAACTGCGGGTTTCAATAGCGGTGA
>CAVIFG010000010.1:0-7773 GCA_963641955.1 Escherichia coli | reverse complement strand
CGCTGTCGCTGTCGGAAAAACCGCTTACGCGCCTGTCAAAATATTTCAGCCCCTTGGACATCATATCTGTCACAAAATCGGGGAAGAGTTTCCGTAGGTCGGCGGGCTGAACTCCCGGTAAATATGTCGGTGTGACCCTCCCGAGGGAAAATCCTGTTCCGTTTCCGAGGAACTCCCGCGTAAGCATAGCGGGCGCTTTTCCTGCGCCAAGGCGAAATGCATTTTCCTCCAGACGGTGGATAAACTCCGCGCCTGCCAGCGGCTCATGTCCGAAATCATCAGGCGTTACCGATACGAGCACTGCGCTGTTTGCATTAGTGCCCGCACGGTCGAAATTGCTCATTCCGTTTGTAACGATGGTGCCGTCGCTGCTTGCGGAAGCGACCACATATCCACCGGGGCACATACAGAAAGTGTAAACGCCCCTGTCATTTTCCCTGTACGAAAGATTGTACTCCGCAGGCGGAAGTGCAGGGTGCCCCGCGTATTCGCCGTAAAGCGCGCGGTCAATATCCGCTTGCATGTGCTCTATCCGCGCTCCCACCGAAAACGGCTTCGGGACGAGCGTAACGCCGTTTTTCAGCAGCATTCCGAATGTATCGTGCGCCGAGTGACCCACAGCGAGCACCAGCGCCCCGCATTTTTCCTCGGAGCCGCCGACCGTAACGGAGCGAACCTTTCCGTCGGATATCGAAATATCCTCGAGAGGGGAGAGAAACCTCACTTCACCGCCAAGCTTGATTATTCTGTTTCGCAGGTTCTTAACGACCCCGCGTAGCTTATCGGTGCCGATATGCGGCTTCGCCTTTATGAGAATTTCCTCGGGCGCGCCGAATTCGCAGAATTTCTCCAGCACCCTTGAGCAAAGCGGATCGTTTATGCGCGTGGTGAGTTTTCCGTCGGAAAAGGTTCCTGCGCCGCCCTCGCCGAACTGCACGTTGGCGTCGGGGGAGAGGACGCCTGTTTTCCAGTAGCGTTCCACGGCGGTTATGCGCTCGTCCATTGCGGCGCCGCGCTCGAGTACAACGGGTTTGTAGCCGAATTCGCACAGCGTCAGGGCGCAGAACATTCCGGCGGGGCCGAAGCCGGCAATGTATATCTTGCCGTCGGTGGCTTCGCTGCCGAATTTCGGCTCAAAACTGCCCTTGTTTGATATGCTGATGTTTGCAGAGCGTGCGGCAAGTTTTTCTTCGCGGGAGCTGCTTTTCAGCTCGGCATAAACGGAGCTTACAAAGCACACGCCGCGGCGGGCGTCTACGGATGTTTTGTGGATGTGCGCGCGGATGACCTCCGACGGCTTTATCCCCGCCGAGGACAGCGCCTTTGAAACGGCGCTGTCGCGTGGCTCGTCAAGGGAAGTTTTTATTTGAGAAATGATTATTGCCATTTATCCTGCCTGTTCTTCATGCGACTGCGCGTAGATGGTCGCCTTGTAGCTGCCCGATACCCAGCATTTCTGATTAGAACCACTGATATTAACGGTGACCGCAACATCCTGCGACCCCTCTCTCAGCGTAACGCCGAGGAGATTTACGGTGCAGTATACATTGCCTGCGGAAAGCTCCGCGATATCCTCAGACGGACCGATTATCGATATGGTCATTTCCTTGGTGATAAGCGATACATCGTAGTTGTCGGGTATATTTGCAATCGCAATGTTGTCGACGGTGAAGTCGAGCTTGCCGTAGTCATCGATGTTCCATGTGATGCGCGCGTTGTTGTTGCCCGAGAGATTTCTGTATCCCGTGGGAAGCGTTATCGGTATAATGGAAGTCTGATTTATCTTGATGTCGGATATATCTATCGTGCCGATGTTCAGTTCGCTGAGGTAGTCGATTGAATCATCGGGCGCCGCAACGGTTATCGTGGAGGGCTGTATCTCAAACCCAAGGCTGCTTACATCAAAGTTTGGAGCATAGTTCGCCAGCGTGAATACCAGCGGGAGTTCTTTCTGCTTGAAGATAGGGATGTTTATGGTAACGTTGTCGGTAGACATCGTGATGTCGTCCGCAACGATACGGACACCGTTCGCGCCGTAAATAAGAATATCGCTGCCTGTTTCGTGGGATTCGAGTATCTCACCGTGATATGTGGAGCGGGCCTCGACTTCAGTTACCTTGTCGAGTATGCTTGCGGAAGCGGTAAGCGTTATCGTGGGGGGATCCGCCGTGACTTCATCTGCGTAGTATCCGTCGGGCAGGCTGATGTCGGGTGCAGTAGCGTTTATCGTGAATTCGCGCGTTACTATCTCATCCACGACAAGGGTGATCGCCAGCGGGTCGGTATCCAGCAGGTTATAGTCCTTTTCTTCTTTGGAAGTGATATTTACGGGAACAGTATACGACCCCGCCGCACGAATGTTTGAAAGATCCACGGAAGCGTGAAAATCATCGGCTTTCAGTCCGCTGATATCGTATCGCTTGCCTTCGATACGGATGTTGACCGTTGCGTCCCCGCCGCTTACTATCTGAAGGTTATTCTGCATCATATATTCGGTGGTCTGTATGTCTATCGGGATGTCGTTGATCCTGTCCTCGACAGTAGGGAATACCTGAACCGAAACGACGATCCAGAATACTATCGCCAGAAGCAGTGCGACAATGAGCGTCTTGTAATTTGCCTTTATGTCATTGAAAAAGTTTGTCAAGAGTTTCATAAGCCGCCTCCTTACTTATCCGATCTCTGCCGTGAGGCATCCTCGCCGTCGGAGGATCTTCTGCGGTTTTCATGCCTGTCTTTTTTCCTTTGTGCCACGGGCATATATTTATCCATTACTTCCTTGAGGGACTCGCTGTTCATGTTTCGCGTAAGCTGACCGTCCAGCGCAATGGATATCATTCCTGTTTCCTCGGAAACAACGATAACGAGCGCGTCGGAGTTTTCGGAAGCGCCGATGGCGGCTCTGTGGCGCGAGCCGAGGGACGCGTCAAGGTTCTGGTCGCGGATGGTATTCTGTACAAATCCGCCCGCGGCGTAGACTCTGTTATTTCTGATTATGACCGCGCCGTCGTGAAGCGGTGCCTTGTTAAAGAACAGGTTGCAGATAAGCTGGGTGGATGGTTCGGCGTCTATGACGATGCAGTTATCCTTTTCAATTATCTCGCCGAGCTTGATTTCGCGCTCGATGATTATAAGTGCGCCCGTTTTGGAGTCATGAAGGCTCTGGCAGGCGTCTGCTATAACATTTATGCACTTTTCGCGTGCAGCGTCGCCGGAGGAGCGCTCTACCACAGACTGCGTGATGGTGCTCATGCGGGCGCGGCCGACCTTTTCAAGGATGCGCCGAAGTTCCGGCTGGAATACAATGATGATCGCCAGAATGCCGACCTGTAAGAAGTTTTCCATAAGAAAGCTCATTGCTTTCAGATTGCATAGCTGTACGACGATATACAGCAGAATGAGCAGGATAATGCCTTTCAGCAGCTGCATTGCGCGGGTCTCTCTTGTAAGCTTTATTACATAGAAAATGACCACCGTAAGCATCAGTATGTCGAGGATATCAAAAAAGCTTATCGACTGTATGATGCGCACAAAGTTCTGCGCAATGTCCCTGATATATTCATAAACCTCCAATGTCTACTCCTTTACTGTGCAGACGCGGCAGTATCAGCCGCGCTTGGGGCCTCTTACAAGAACGCCGATGAACTCGGGGCCTGCATTGCAGCTTACGACAACGCCGCACTTTTCTACCATTGCGGGGCCGTATCCGAGCTTCTTTGTCATCTTGTCGATAAATTCCTTTTCGCTGTCGCTGTGTGTTGTGGTCACAACGCACCACGGCGTCTTGGGGGTCATTCTCGCGGAGATGTATTCAACAGCCGCGTCAACTACAGCCTTTTCGCCGCGGACTTTCTTAACGACTTCAGTCTTATCGGCGTACAGCGAGATAAGGGGCTTCAGACCCATCAGCTCGCCGAGGAAAGAGGCAGCCGCGGTTATGCGACCCGACTTTTTCATGTGGCGCAGCTCGAAGCCGATTATGTAAGCTTCAACGTGCTCTGCCCAGTCCTGAAGATATGCGCATACGCTCTCGACGGTCTGACCTTCGCTGAGCTTGCGGCAAGCCTCGAGCACGGGATAGCCGTAGCCGAGGGTGTAGTTCTGGCTGTCGATGACCTGTATCTTCATGCCGCAGAGGTCGCCTGCAACATTGTTCGCGGCAAGTTGCGCATTCGAGCAGGTCTGCGAACCTGCGCCGTTGATGGGATAAACTATTATGGTGCGGACACCCTGTTCGTAAAGCTCTCTGTACTTATCCTCGAACTGCATTGCGGTTATCTGAGAATGCTTCGGTATCTCGTTGTTTTCCTTGAGGATCTTATAAAAATCGTCGGGCTTGATGTCTATTCTGTCAAGATAGGTTTCCCCGTTGATTACAACGGAAAACGGCATTACGACAAGAAGGTTTTCCCATTCCTTTTCTGCCTCGGGGGAGATGTCGCAGCCGCTGTCGGTGATTATTCTTACATCGTTGTTCATGTTGTGATATCCTTTCGGTTTTTAGTTGTTGTTCAGTCTGCCTGTGACCAGTCAAACCGCGTGAGCGAGCCGGAATTCTGAAGCTCGGGAAAGTCCCACTGCCGCAGTATCTCATAAGCCGCTATGGCAACGCTGTTTGAAAGGTTAAGGCTTCGCAGAGTGGGCATCATGGGTATTCTGACACACTTATCCTTGTTCTTGAAAAGAAGCTCCTCAGGAAGTCCCGCGTCCTCCCGTCCGAAAATTATGTAGCATTTATCGGGGTAGGAAACATCGGTATAACGGTTCTGCGCCTTGGTGGTGAAGTAATAATACGCACCGTCCGTTTTCGCGAAGAAATCTTCAAATCCATCGTAGTAGGTGATGTCGAGATAGCTCCAGTAATCAAGCCCCGCTCTTTTAAGGTGCTTATCCGTAACGGTAAACCCCATCGGGCGGATGATGTGAAGCCGCGCGCCCGTAACTGCGCAGGTACGCGCGATATTTCCCGTATTCTGCGGTATCTGCGGTTCCGCAAGTACGATATTGAGTTCCAAACTGACGCCTCCTCTGAAAATCATACAAATTTATTTTACCATATCCTCACGGATTTTGCAAGACTGTTTTGCGATAAATGTAAGCCGCGGCTGATTTTTTATTATCTCTTGTAAAAAAACGATGATTGTGCTATAATGTAAACCATAGTCATACACAAGGAGATAAATAATGTCAGAAAATCTTTATAAAAACACGGAAATGATGGAAAAGCTTGACGAGTTCCTGCTGAATATTCAGAAGCCGTCGCGCTATATCGGCGGAGAAGCGGGTTCTGTTTTAAAGGATAAATCTAAGGTGGATGTAAGGTTTGCATTCTGTTTTCCCGATACTTATGAGATAGGTATGTCCCATCTTGGCATGAAGATACTTTACGGCTTGAAAAACAGAGTTCCTAATTACTGGTGCGAGCGTGTTTTCATGCCGCTCCCCGATATGGAAGAGGAAATGAGAAAGCGCAATATTCCGCTTTACGCCCTCGAAAGCCTTGACCCGATAAAGGAATTTGATTTCATCGGCTTCACCATCCAGTACGAGATGTGCTACACTACCATTCTCGAAATGCTCGACCTTGCAGGTCTGCCGGTGCTTGCCGAGGAGCGTACCGAGCTTACTCCCATTATAATGGCGGGCGGCCCCTGCGTCTGTAACGCCGAGCCGCTGACGGATTTCATCGACCTTTTCGCACTCGGCGAGGGCGAGGAAATGAACCTCGAACTTATGGCGCTGATGGAGCAATGCAAGAAAGAGGGCACGACCAAAAAGGAATTTCTGCGCCGTGCGGCACAGATAGAGGGCATTTATGTTCCGTCGCTTTATGATGTTGATTATAACCCCGACGGAACGGTGAAGTCCATCACGCCACGCGACGGTGCCCCCGCGCAGGTTAAAAAGCGCATAATACGCGACTTTGATAAGGTATATGCCCCCGATAATTTTGTCGTGCCTTTCACGGATGTCGTGCACAATAGAGCCGTTGTAGAGGTGCTTCGCGGCTGCATCCGCGGCTGCCGCTTCTGTCAGGCGGGATTTATCTACCGCCCCTATCGCGAGAAATCCCGCGGGAATATTCTGCAGCAGACAAAGACGCTCTGCGAGAATACGGGTTACGACGAGGTTTCGCTTTCGTCGCTGTCCACGGGCGATTACAAGGAGATAGAGGGGCTGTTGACCGACCTCACCGATTACACCACCGCCGAGGGCATCAACCTTTCGCTGCCGTCGCTGCGCGTCGACAGATTCAGCGACGAAGTGCTGAAAAAAATATCCGACGTCCGCCGCAGCGGTCTGACATTCGCCCCCGAAGCAGGCTCGCAGCGCTTGCGCGATGTTATCAACAAAAACGTCACCGAGCAGAATGTTATGGACAGCGTAAAGATAGCGTTCGAGGGCGGGTATACTAATATAAAATTGTATTTCATGCTGGGTCTGCCGACGGAAACCGAAAAGGACGTCGAGGGTATTTTTGACCTCGCAAAGGCTGTTATAGAGCAGTTTTATGCAAATCCCAACAGGAAAAAGGGCAAGGCGCCCGCCGTGTCCGTATCGCTTTCGACGTTCATTCCGAAGCCTTTCACCCCGTTTGAATTCGAGCCGCAGGCGGACGAGGAAACAATCCGTTCGCGCCAGAAGCATCTGATGGATTACGCAAACGACAGGAAGATAACTATTTCGCGCTCGAAATACAATGTTTCGCTCATCGAAGCAGTGCTTGCAAGGGGCGACCGCCGCATAGGAAAGGTGATTTATCTTGCATGGAAAAAGGGCTGCAAGCTCGACGGCTGGGAGGAACACTTCGACTTTGATAAGTGGAAGCAGTCGTTTGACGAATGCGGACTTGAAATGAGCTTCTACGCCAACCGCCGCCGCTCCTACGATGAAGTCGCTCCGTGGAGCCACATGAATCTTCTCGTCAGCCACGAATTTTTCGTCGAGGAAAACAAGCGCGCCCATGCCGCGGTATGCACGCCCAACTGCCGCGAAAAGTGCTCGAACTGCGGCGTTATCAAGAATGTAGGAGGTGACATCTGCCGTGCCATCCGTTAACACAAGAATATTTTTCTCCAAAACCGACCGCGCGAAGTACATCTCGCACCTTGACCTTAACAGCGTTATGCAACGTGCGATAAGACGCAGCAGGCTGCCCGTATGGCGCACGGAGGGATTTAACCCGCATACCTATGTTCAATTCATGCTGCCGCTTTCGCTGGGGCAAGAGGGATTGCGCGAGGCGATGGATTTCCGCCTGCTGGAGGACATCAGCCCCGAAGAAACGGCGCAGCGGCTCAATGAAGCGCTCCCGCATGATATTCGCGTAACGGAAGTGTCTGTTCCGAAATACAAAAACACCGATATTGCTTCGGCGGAGTATGATATTTTCGGCGCGATCTCTCCCGAAAAATTCAGCGAGTTCATCGCGCAGGATAAGATCATCGTCGAAAAGAAAACAAAAAAGGGCATAACCGAAATAGATCTGAAGCCGCTTGTGTCGGATGTTTCTATATCGGAGGGAAAGATAACGCTCCGCCTGCCCGCTGGCAATGAGTTCAATATCAATCCTGCGCTGCTGCTGGACGCTTACGCGGCGTTTTCGGCGCAGCCGCTGCCTCGCCTGCGTATCGTAAGGACGCATATTTTCTGCACGGACGGAAACGAGTTCGTTTAAGGCACTGTTATCATTAAATGTTACAAAACTGTAACCGAAAAATATGTGAAAATGATGTTTTAGATATTGCATTTTTTTATTTAATAGGTTATAAT
>CAVIFG010000009.1:0-18978 GCA_963641955.1 Escherichia coli | reverse complement strand
GCCGACAGTCAGTCTATATACATTATATAGTTGTTAATAACATTTGTCAAGCATATTTACAGCTTGGCAATGCTTTTTGCGCAGAGAAGAACTTCTTTCAGCTCCTCGTAATCTATGCAGTAATCCTTGTTGCCTGCCCTGACTGCCTTTATAAGCGTCTTTCCGTCCACCCAGCGCAGCTCGGATATCTCCTCCCGCTCGAATTTCATGGTGGCGTCCGCGACCTCGCCGCGGTAGATATACACCCATGTTATTTCATTATTGATGAAGCGTTCCCCATGGAATATATTATCCTCGCTGACCCTGCGCCGCATAAGCGGGATGAGCGACGCGGGCTTCGCATAGACGCCTATTTCCTCGCCCATTTCACGCACCGCCGCGCTGAGGGGATCCTCGCCGCTGTCGATGTGCCCCGTCACCGCCGCGTCAAAGCAGCCCGGAAAGCTGTCCTTGTCATCCGCGCGCTTCTGCACCAGCACCTCGAACCCGTGAAATCTTCCGCGGAGTACCCATATATGCACGCTGCCGTGGAGTGCGCCTGTTTTATGTACCTCCCCGCGGGACATGGTTTCGCCCGTGCGGGCGCCGCTTTCGTCGCGGATATCAAATAATTCGTCGTTACTGTACATGATGTCTCTCCGTTATTTTCCCGCTATCCTGCCATACATCTCGGGGCGCCTGTCGCGGAACACTCCCCAGCTCATGCGCATATCCCGCAGCTCGTCAAGGTCGAATTCATGCACCAGCACGCAGTCGCTCTGCCTGTCGGCGCACTCCGCGATGGCTCCGACGCCGTCGGTGATGAAGCTGCTTCCATAGAAAGTAAGCGCGCTGCTCTGATGTGAATTATCATCGTCCGGCGTGACGGTTTCGGTGCCGACCCTGTTCGCCGCGATAACGGGCATGAGATTAGCCGCCGCGTGACCCTGCATACACCTCTGCCAGTGCGGCATACTGTCGCATTCGATGATAGGCTCGCTGCCTATCGCCGTGGGATAAAGCAGCAGCTCCGCGCCCATCAGCGCCATGCACCGCGCCGCCTCGGGGAACCACTGGTCCCAGCATATCCCCGCGCCTATACGTCCGAATTTCGTATCCCATACCTTGAAGCCCGTATCCCCGGGGGTGAAGTAGAACTTCTCCTGATAGAAGTGGTCGTCGGGAATGTGGGTCTTGCGGTAAACGCCGAGGATGGTGCCGTCCGCGTCTATCATCGCAAGGCTGTTGTAAAGCACGGTTTCGTCACGCTCGTAAAAGCTTATCGGAAGCACGACGCCAAGCTCCTTTGCAAGCGCGCTGAAATGCTTCACGGCGGGGTTTTCGTTCAGCGGCAGCGCCAGCTCATAGCTTTCGTAGCGGCGCTCCTGACAGAAATACCATGTTTCGAAAAGCTCGGGCAGAAGTATCACATTCGCGCCCTTTTCCGCCGCCTCGCGGACGAGTTTATCCGCCTTTTCGATGGACTTTTCGCGGGTATCGGGTATGGACATCTGCACGGCGGCAGCAACTAACTTTCTCATTTCGTATTCTCCTTATTCAAAGGTGTAAAGGCTGGTGGGGGCGTATTTCTCGCTTGTCTGGTACGGGGTCAGCGGCATTTCTTTGCCGCTCACCGCCGCCGCGATAAGTTTCTTCGAAAGGTCGGGCACGTCGTCGTGCGACAATGCTTCCTGCACGTCCATCCACAGCACCTCGCTGTTTTCGTCGTGGTCGCTTTGGGCGGTGCCGCTTATGTATTCCGCGCGGAATGCAACGTACCAATCATGCATATTGAACCGTATGCCTATCACCGAAACGGGCTTTACGATGATACCCGTTTCCTCGGTTATCTCGCGGATTACCGCCTGCTCGGGGGTTTCTCCCTGCTGGAGATATCCCCCGGGGATAATAAGCCTGCCCTTTCCCGCGCCGTATGTATGCCGCGCCAGCAGCACCTTTCCGTCCCTGATAACGACGCCCGTAACGGATTTTTCCCAAATGGTATTCTGCTCAGACATTCTTATCCCTCTCCGAATATTCTCTCCGCCGCCGCGGGAAGCTCCGTTATATTGCGAAGCACCGCCGCCGCGTCGGGCACCGTACCGAAGCCGTAGGACGCATGGATGAAAGGTATCCCCGCAACCGCGGCGGCGTCATGGTCGCCCGCGGTATCGCCGATGTAGGCCGCGTTTTTAATCCCGCTGCGCTCCATAACAAGCTTTATATTCTCGCCTTTCGGGAGCATCGTCCTGCCCCACATTTCGTAGTCCTCAAAGTATTCTCCAAGCCCCGTCGTCCGCAGGAAAAGCTGAACATATCCGTCCATCGAATTGCTGACGATAAACAGACGGTATTTCTCCCGCAGTGATTTCAGCACATCCTCCGCGCCCGCGTAAAGCTCGCCGCAGTGGGTTTCGAGGTAGGAATATTCCTCGTCGGTGCAGAGCTGCATCAGCTCTCCCCTGCGTGATACGTCTATATCGGGCAGAAGCATTTCCGCTATCTGCTCCATGGTCTTGCCCATAAAGCGGTGCATATCCTCCTCGGTGACTTCCCGCGCCGCTTCCGTCCACGAAAGCGCCTGCGTCCACGCCCCCGCGCACTGCCGCGAGGAATCCCACAATGTCCCGTCGAGATCAAAGATAAGTGCGTTTTTCATCGGCTGCTCTCCTTAAAAACAGGTATCTGCTGTGTAATGCAGTGGATGTTTCCGCCGCCAATAAGGATATCCCTCGCATACACGGGAATCACCTTTCTCCCGGGGAAAAGCTCCGCAAGCTTCGCGCGGGCGGGCTCGTCCGCGGGGTCGTTGAAAAACGGCATTACCACCGCTCCGTTTGAGATGTAAAAATTCACATACGAAGCCGCAAGCCGCTCGCCGGGGGTCCTTGTCGGCTCGAAATCCATCGTATCCAGCCCCTCGCATTCCTCGGCGGTGATGGTCACGGGCTTCGGGCAGTGAAGCTTGTGTATCGTGAATTTACGCCCCTGCGCGTCGGTTTCCCGCAAAAGGATATCGTAGCAGGAATGCGACAGCTCGTACTGCGGGTCGCTTTCGTCGTCCGTCCATGCAAGCACTACCTCCGCGGGACGGACGAATGCGCATATATTATCGACGTGCTCGTTGGTTTCGTCGTTGTATATCCCGCGCTTCAGCCATACCACCTTTTTAACGCCGAGGCAGTCTTTAAGCTTCCGCTCTATTTCTTCCTTGGTCATGTCGGGATTTCTTCCCGCGCTGAGCAGGCAGGCTTCTGTCGTTATGCAGGTGCCCTCTCCGTCGACGTGTACCGAGCCGCCCTCCAGCACGAAGCCGCTCATGTCGTACATATCCTTTTCATAGAGGTCGCAGAGCTTCCGCGCCATTTTGTCATCCTTGTCCCACGGGAAATACAGCCCGTCCACAAGCCCGCCCCACGCGTTGAAGCTCCAGTTTATACCGCGTATCTCGCTGCCGTTTGTAACAAAGGTGGGGGCGTAGTCCCTCGCCCATGAATCGTCCGAGGACATCTCCACCACGCGGATGTGCTCGGGGAGCATTCTGCGGGCGTTTTCGTACTGCCGCGCGCTTGCGCATACGGTGACTTTCTCGCTCTCGGCTATCGCGGCGCAGACCTTTACGAATGCCTTTCTTGCGGCATACGCGCCGTACTGCCACGAATCCCCGCGCTCGGGGAAAATGAGTATACAGCCATAATGCGGCGAGAACTCCGCGGGCATATAAAATCCGTCCTCGGCGGGGATGGTGTGTAATGTTTTCATGGGCGCTCCTTTATAAATAAGTAATTCAAGTTGATTATACCACAATCCCGCCCCGATTTCAAGGCATATATAACAAATATCATTCATATACATATCATAAACCCGGGCAGCGGACGATACAAGTTTATTAAGCAATAAATTAACGGGAATATGTGCAAAAAATACAAAAACACTATGTATTTTTTGGCAGGCAAAAGACATCGCAATTTGTTGACTAACGAATTATTATGTGGTATAATGTCCCTAATAGCGGAATAGCCGCTGTTGGTTTATTTATTTGGAGGTATATGAAATGACTACAAAGACTATGTCAATCATCTCGCTGGTTTGCGGCATCATCGGTATCGCAGGCGGCTTTCTCACAAGCGTGCCCGTAATCGGCTACCTGATTCCCTTCTGCCCGCTGGCAGGTATCATCTTCGGTGCTATCGCGCTCAACAAGATCAAGAAGGAAGGCGGCGAAGGCAAGGGTCTTGCAACCGCAGGTCTTGTTCTGGGTATAGTTGCTCTTGCACTGGATCTCATCACACTGATCGCTTGCACTATCTGCATCGCTTCCATCGCGTCCAACCCCGACGTAATGAACAGCCTCGCAGTTGCTATGGGCTGATAAATCAGCTTACATTCGTTCAACGGCAAAAGCCCTGCCCATGCGGCAGGGCTTTATTTTTGAAAGGTAATATATGTTTCCCGGATTTACTGTCTTTGGCAAACTCATCAGCAGCTATGTCCTGTGCACCCTCGCGGGGATGTTCACCGCCTGCCCCCTTGCGATACGCAGATATAAAAAACGCGGCGGCGATGATATCAGCATGATATTCGTATTCCTGTTCGGCGCGCTGGGCTGCGCGGTGGGAATGCACATTCTATACGGAATTACAAACATACAGCACTGGCACATCCTCGCGGAAGCGGAGGGCTTCACGGATTTTATAAACAGAGTCATGGTGATATTCGGCGGCTCGGTCTTTTACGGAGGTCTTATCGGCGGGCTTATCGCGGGCGGTATCTCGCTAAAAGTTCAGAAGCTCCCCGCAGCCCTCACCACCGACTGCATAGCGCCATCTATAGCGCTTTTCCACGGCTTCGGGCGGATAGGCTGCTTTCTCGGCGGCTGCTGCTACGGCGTGGAATGGGAGCACGGCGTGACCTTTACAAACTCCCTTATCGAAAGCGCCAACGGCGTGCCGCGGGTTCCCGTGCAGCTGTATGAGGCAGGGTTTGAATTCGCACTGTTCGCTCTGCTGTCGGCGTTTCTGTTGAAGGACAAGCTTAAGGGAAAGCTGCTGGCAATGTATCTTCTCATCTACCCCGTGGGGAGATTTACGCTTGAATTCTGGCGCGGGGACGATTACAGGGGACATCTTTTCGGGCTGTCAACGTCGCAGCTTATAAGCATCGCGGTTTTCGCGGCAGCGGCGGCGTTTCTTATCATAAAAGCAATCAAACGACCCGCACGGGCGGAAGGAAAGGAAGCACAATGAACATAGCACAGAAAATACTGAGCGCACTTGCGGCGCTCACCCTCGCAATGACAGGCTGCGCAGGAAACACAGGCACGGGTTCTCCCGATGCCAATAATTCGGTATCGGAGGAAACTGAAATGGAACTTACACAGAAAACATTCGCGGCTGATTCTCAGCACGTTAAGATGCTCGGAAGAACTTATTCCGAGGACGGAATTTTATGGCTCGCGCTGTCGGCAAGCGGCGTTGAATTCACCATGAAAGGCACGTCCGCTTCCGTGACCCTCGCGGGGGACAGCTCCATCTCCACAGAGGAGAACAGGGCGCGCTTCGCGGCTTATGTTGACGGAAAAAGAGTGGCGGACGAAATGATAGTCGAGCAGGAGCAGACGGTCGAGATCTTCACCTCCGAAGAGGAAAAGGAAGTCACCGTAACGCTGATAAAGCTCTCCGAAGCGGCGCAGTCCACCGTTGGTATCAAGAGCATCAACGTCACATCCGTCGGCGACATCGCCCCCACGGCTGAAAAGGCGCTCAAGATAGAATTCATCGGCGACTCCATCACCTGCGGCTACGGCGTGGACGACGAGGACAGAAACCACCACTTCTCCACCGCCACCGAGGACGCGACAAAGGCGTATGCCTACAAGACCGCGCAGCTTCTCGACGCGGACTACAGCCTTGTTTCGTACAGCGGCCACGGAATAGTTTCCGGCTACACCACGCAGGGCAAGAAAGTTACCGCCCAGCAGGTTCCGAATATGTACGAGCAGTTTGCACGCTCCTACGGCAGCTACAACGGCTTCTCGGTATCCAGCGTTGACTGGGATTTCTCGCAGTTCGTGCCGGATTTCATCGTCATCAACCTCGGCACAAACGACGCTTCTTATACCGGCAAGGATGAGACCCTCATCCGCGAATACATCGACGGATACGTTAAGTTCCTCGGAAAGGTTCGCAGCGACAATCCGAATGCGCATATAATCTGCGCCCTCGGCGTTATGGGTCAGGATCTTTACAATGCGGTCGAAACCGCCGTTTCGGAATACTCCGAGCAGAGCGGCGACACGAATGTATCCGCATTCAAGCTTTCCATGCAGGATGGTAATAAGAACGGATACGCCGCCGACTGGCATCCCACCGCGGCAAGTCACGACATCGCCGCGGCGGAAATGGCGGCGGAGATAAAGCGCCTTATGGCGGAATAAAGCATGAATGCAGTCTTTATGCTTGTCGTAAACATTTAAAATTTCCGCGTAGCGTATTGGTTTTCGCTTCCTTTTGACACAAAAGGAAGCGGGGGTGTGGGGGCAGAGCCCCCGCCACTCCGCACGCAGTGCGGTTCTACAGCTTCAAAAGCGCTAAAGGGGTGTGGGGGAAAACAAGAGTTTTCCCCCACAGTCTATTGCAATTTACTGCCGTTTAAACTTTTCGACAAACTTAAAACACCAGAAAGAATTCCCATTTCAAAGAGGTATCGTCATGGAAATAATCATCGGCGCGGCGCTGATAATCATGCTTCTCCTGTTTGCAGGGGTGGATATATGGTTCATTTTCGTCGGGTTTATGTTCCTCGTCGCCGCGGCGGCAGTTTTCACGGCGGAATTTTTCGCGGTATGCGCCGTTATGATCATCCGCTCGGAGCGCCGCGCGGCGGTGTTCGCGAGGTTTGAAAAAAACGGCAGATTTGACGCCGCGGTATACTCCGCCGACGGAAAGGAATACACCAACGTGTTCCCCGCCGAATTTATCCTTCGTGATAAACTCTACAGCGCCGACAGAACCGTTACGATACGCACCACGAAGCGCGGCCGTTCATTTGATAAAAACGCACTCATGAGCACCGCCGCGGGGCTTCCGCTTAGTATCATAACGGCAGTTATTTTCGGCGGCGGAGCGCTGTTCTTTATCGGTGCGATATAAAAAACAGGGGTGATTTTCGGAACAGTTCCGAACGTCACCCCTGTGTTATTATTCGGTAATACCGAGCCGTTTATCAATAAATTGCCCGACCTCCTCGGGCGATATCCCGAGGGCATACGCAAACTCGCTGTTTATCATCTGCTGCGCCGCTTTCATGGCGCGCTCGTCGGCGGCGGGGAGCTTCTTTCCGACGCTTCTGCGCCGCTCCTGCTCGCCATAGATGGCTCCCGCCATTTTTATAACGCTCTCATAATTACCCGATGAAAGTATCTCGTTCTGCTTTGCCCTCCTGCGGGTGCTGTCCGCCGGGAATTCCCCGCCCGCGCCGCGCATTTTGTCGATGATTTCAAGCACCTCGTCATGCGTCAGCGGCTCGCGCAGCTTATCCTGCGCGCATTCCATCGGGACATAATAGGTCGAATGCTCCGAAGCCAGCGGTGTGAGTATGCAGTATTCCCGCCCATTTACGCCGTCGGGGGCGTACATCCCGACATTTTTGATACGGCATAGCTCCGACCGATATACAACAATGTTTCCCTGTGTAAGAGTCATTTTTCCCTCCGTTTTCGTGTCTGCGCCGATGGTTATGTATTTATTATACACCGAAAACGAAATTTTTTCAAAGGCAGAATTGCACAATAAGTCACGCCGTAAATTCAGTCATTTTCACCTACAAGGACATATCCCTCACCGCGGATCGTGACTATCCTCCCGCCGTATTCATCCCCGAGGGCGCGCTTCAGTCCGCATATATGAACGTCTACAACGCGGTCGTTATCGGGCACCTCTCCCCATGCCGCGGAGGATATCTCGTACCTGTGCATGACTATCCCGTGCCTTGCCAGAAACAGCCGAAGCAGCTTCAGCTCCCTCGGTTTCAAATCAAGCATCCTTCCGCCCGCCCATGCGGTTTCCGTCAGCATATCCACGCCCATGCCGCCGTACTCTATCCGCTGCGGAAGCGGCGCAAATATTTTCTTCATCTGATTCGGCATGAGGTCGCGCAGACGGCTCTCCAGCAGGTCGATGTCCAGCGGCTTTGAAATTATCTCCGCGGCGCCCATGTCGATATACCGCCGCCGCGTGCCCTCCATCAGCGAGGAAAGCAGCACCACAACAGGTATGCGAAACGGCGCGCATTTTTCCAGCAGCTTATCCGCCGCGCTGCCGCTGTACCGCAGGGATATCACCGCGACATCCGCAACGCTGTGGTCGAAATGCTCGGCGCGAAGTCCCTTTTCCGTGGTAGAAAACACCATGAACCCGTGCGCCGAAAGCTCGTCGTACATAAGCGTGCGCATGGAACGGTCGTCATCCGTAAGCAGTATTCTGCCCGAAAACATCTGCTCTCTCCCCCCTTTATGTTATTATTTTAGCATACCGAACCGCGGCTGTCAACGAATAAAAACGCCGCAAAAAAATTTTCCGTCCCCCCTTAACAAAACCGCGATGATATGGTATAATAGGAATAGTAGTCTTAAACACAGAGAAAGGATAAAAATGTCAAAAGCAAAAGAACTGTTTCTAAAATGCCTGCCGATGCTTATCGTGCTGGTTTCAACGGGAATATTCATGTTCCTTATCAAGTTTGTTATAGGTATATTCTACGAGCCCAAGGACACCGTCACAAAGGTGGAGTATGCAGGGGAGGAATTCACGGTGGTGCAGTGCTACCAGAACCCCTCCAGCCACTACTACATATTCAGCGGGGATTACGAATACAACGCCGACAACTACAACAACGTAGCCGGCGAGCACGACGACGCTCACTTTGCCGACAGACCGCTGGCTTATTTCATCCTCAACGAAACGCCGCTGGATATGTCGGATATAAAAATAAAGGTGCTTATCGACACCAACAGCCTTTACGCCGTACAGTTCGATGAATTCGTGCTGTACAAGCTCGAGGGGCAGTACGGGGTGTTCGCCCCCCTGCGCGAATACAAGGAGAGCACCACCGCGCGGAAAAACGACCTCTACGTTATCCGCCAGCTTATGAAAAACGACCGCTATCTTGCCTTCGACCTTCCCGAATGGGAAAGCGAGGAGGATTTCCTCGCGCAGCTAGAGCAGATAGAATGGTATCTCGACAGCGAATACGAAGATTAAAACAGGAGGAAACATCCTTGGAATACTTAAATAAAATACGAAATTTCTGTATCATCGCCCACATCGACCACGGCAAGTCCACCCTCGCAGACAGAATTCTCGAGCAGACCCAGACCGTAGCCCTGCGCGATATGGAGGAGCAGCTTCTCGACAACATGGACATCGAGCGCGAACGCGGAATAACCATCAAGGCGCGCGCCGTAAGGCTGAAATACCATGCCGACAACGGCGAGGACTACATCTTCAACCTCATCGACACCCCCGGCCACGTTGACTTCAACTACGAGGTTTCCCGCTCGCTCGTTGCGTGCGAGGGCGCTCTGCTCATCGTCGACGCTTCGCAGGGTATCGAGGCGCAGACACTTGCAAACACCTATCTTGCAGTCGAAAACGACCTCGAGGTAGTCCCCGTTATCAACAAGATAGACCTCCCTTCCGCGCACCCGCAGGAGGTAAAGGAGGAAATCGAAAACGTAATAGGCATCGAAGCCGAAAACGCCCCCGAAATCTCCGCAAAGATGGGCATAAACATCCACGCGGTCATGGAGCGCATTGTTGAAGCCATCCCCGCCCCCAAGGGCGACCCCGACGCTCCCCTCAAGGCGCTTATCTTCGACAGCTACTACGACAGCTACAAGGGCGTTATCGTGTACGTCCGCCTGAAAGAGGGCACCGTCAAGGTCGGCGACAGGATACGCATGATGGCGACCGGCGCGGAATTCACCGTAACCGAAACAGGCTACATGGGCGCGACGGAGCTTGTCCCCTGCGGCACGCTGAAAGCGGGCGAGGTAGGCTATATCGCCGCTTCCATCAAGTCCATCGGAGATACAAAGGTCGGCGATACCGTTACATCCTGCGACAATCCCGCCGCAGAAGCGCTGCCCGGCTACCGCGAAGTCAACCCCATGGTATTCAGCGGTATCTACCCCGCCGACGGCGCAAAATACGTCGACCTGCGTGAAGCCCTCGAGAAATTGCAGCTCAACGACGCTTCCCTCAGCTTCGAGCCGGAAAGCTCCGTTGCCCTCGGCTTCGGATTCCGCTGCGGCTTCCTCGGGCTGCTCCATATGGAGATAATACAGGAGCGTATCGAGCGCGAATACAACCTCGACATCATCACCACGGCGCCCTCCGTTGTATATAAGCTTGAAATGACGGACGGCTCGGTGCGAATGATAGACAACCCCACCAACTACCCCGACCCCGCCGAGATTGCGCAGGCATACGAGCCGATGGTAAACGCCCACGTCTATGCCCCGTCGGATTATGTCGGGAATATCATGGAGCTCTGCCAGAACAGGCGCGGCGTTTTCAAGGATATGAAGTATATCGACGCCACCCGCGTTGACCTGCACTATGAACTCCCGCTGAACGAAATAGTATACGACTTCTTCGACGCGCTGAAATCCCGCACCCGCGGCTATGCAAGCTACGACTATGAGATGATGGGCTTTGCGCCCTCCAAGCTTGTAAAGCTTGATATAATGCTGAACGGCGACGTTATCGACGCGCTTTCGTTCATCGTGCACACCGACAAGGCATACGAGCGCGCCCGCAAAATGGCGGAGAAGCTCAAGGAGCACATCCCGCGGCAGCTTTTTGAAATACCCATTCAGGCGGCGGTCGGCGGAAAGATAATCGCCCGCGAAACCATAAAGGCGATGCGCAAGGATGTCCTCGCAAAGTGCTACGGCGGCGATATCACCCGAAAGAAAAAGCTGCTCGAAAAACAGAAAGAGGGCAAGAAGCGCATGAGAGCGTTCGGTACCGTAGAGGTTCCGCAGGAAGCTTTCATGGCTGTCCTCAAGCTTGACGATGAGTAATTCCCGCGGATTATATATCCACGTTCCGTTCTGCCTTTCAAAGTGCCCGTACTGCGATTTCTATTCTGTTCAGTTCTCGCAGAGCGCCGCGAGGGATTATTCCGAAGCGGTGATACGGAACCTCGCGAGATACGGCGAGCCGTTCAGATCGGTATATTTCGGCGGCGGCACGCCGATACTTCTGGCGCCGTACATGGCGGATATACTGAAAAATGTGCGGCTCGAAAGCAACGCGGAAATAACCGCCGAAGCGAACCCATGTATGTGCGTCCCGAAAACGCTGGAGCAGCTCCGCGCCGCAGGAGTAAACAGGCTCTCGATAGGCGTGCAGTCGCTTAACGACGAAGAGCTTTCCGCGCTGGGCAGGCGGCATTCCGCCGGGGAAGCCATCCGCGCGGTGAACGCCGCAAAAACGGCGGGGTTTGACGATATCAGCGCGGACATCATGCTCGCCATCCCGAAGCAGACCGAAAACAGCCTGCGGGATACGATATCGCGGCTGGCGGAGCTTCCGCTGACGCACATCTCGGCATACCTGCTTAAACTCGAACAGGGCACGCCGTTCGGTCAGTCCCCGCCGAAAATTCCCGACGAGGACGAATCCGCCGAGCTGTATCTTTCGGCGGTGGGATTGCTGGCGGAGCACGGCTTCGCGCAGTATGAGATAAGCAACTTTGCAAAAAGCGACTTTGAAAGCCGCCACAACCTTATTTATTGGCGGCGGGAGGAATACCTCGGCATAGGCCCCGCGGCGCATTCGTTTTACGGCGGAAAGCGCTTCGCTGTACCGCGGGATATACGAAAATTCATAGACAGCCCCGCGCAGGAGGAGATCATCACCGACGATTCCCCCGACGAAACGGAAGAGCGCATAATGCTGGGCCTGCGGCTGTCCGAGGGCATTCCCGAGGAACAGTGGAAGCCCTGCGAAAAGCGCCTGCGCTTTATCCCGAAAGAATACTACGCCATCAAAAACGGCAGGCTCTCGCTGACGCCGCGGGGGTTCCTGCTTTCGAACGAAATAATCGCGCTGCTGACAGAAGATTTGTAATAAAACTCGTCACATCACCTCGGCATTAATGACAGGCTGCGCGGCGGAAAAATAAACGACATCACCCCCGAGGACAACAGGGGACACTACAAGCTGCCGCAGTAACGGCAAAAAGGAGCACACAAAATGGCATACGCAATTGAAAAAGGCAAGAAACTCATCCCCGCCGACAGCGGCTTCTTCCGCTATATGGGAAGAATAGACTTCGACGACCCCAAGCGCCCCGTTATGGTATGGCCCGCAACCTGCGCGGATATCAATTTCACGGGCACAAGCGTTTCCGTTATACTGAAGAACATGAATTTTCAGGACGACACGCATTTCGGCGTGATACTCGACGGGGTTATGAAGAAATTCACCCTCCCCACCACGCGGCAGGATGAACTGTACACCGTCGCAGAAAACCTTGAGGACAAGCCGCACACCCTGCGCATTCTCAAAACAATGGCGGCGCACAACTACCTCGAATTTGTCGGAATAGTCGTTGACGAAAACGCCGAGGTGTCCCTGCCCGAGCATAAGTATGATTATAAAATCGAGGTCTACGGCGACAGCGTTTCCGCGGGCGAAGTCACCGAGGCGCTTTATTACGAGGGTCAGTGCGACCCCGAAAACCACCGCAACACCCTTGATAACTCCGCATTCAGCTACCCCTATAAGCTGGCGAAAAAGCTCAACGCCGAGCTTCACGACATCGCGCAGGGCGGCATCGCGCTGCTGGACGGCACGGGATATTTCTGCTCCGACCAGCTTACGGGCATGGAAAGCTGCTACGACAAAATTCAGTACAGCCCCTACGCTGACAAAAAGCAGTGGGATTTCTCCCGCTATACCCCCGACTGCGTTGTCATCGCCCTCGGACAGAACGACGCAAACCCCGAGCCCGAGCGCATAAAGACCCCCGAATACCGCCGTATGTGGAAGGACGAATACATAAAATTCCTGCGCACGCTGATGGAAAAGTACCCCGCCGCGAATTTCGTGCTGATACTCACCATCCTCGGCCACGACCACACATGGGACGACGCCCTCGAGGAAATAACCCGCGAGGTGAACAGCGACCGCGTTACCCACTTTATGTTCCGCCGCACCGGCTGCGGTACAAACGGACATCCCCGCGCCACCGAGCAGGAGGAAATGGCGGAAGAACTCTACCGCTACATAAGCGAGAACATTCTTAAAAATGTGTAAACATATCGACGTTTCAGGGTAATCATCCACATGATTTAACAGGCAAATTGCGTGTTATTTCAGCATAATGCACAAAATAATTGTCGGTAATATTATTTTGCGCCGATTTTTGTTGTAAATCAGTGCCTTATATGCTATAATAAGATGTACGCGTTGGGGACTTTGGGTCTTTCAAGTGATAAAGCACCAACGTGAAAAAGACAATTGTGTGTTTACAACAAAGGAGAAAACCATGAAACTGAGAAAATTCTATGCAGTTCTCGCAGCTGCAGCTATGATGCTGACAGCTACCGCTTGCGCAAGCAGCACATCTTCCACCACAGACAGCTCTTCCGCTGCTGATTCTTCCGTAGCTGATTCTTCCGCTCCCGCAGAGAGCACAGACGGCGCAGAGGACAACACCGCCAGCGACAAGACATATACCATCGGCATCTGCCAGCTCGTTCAGCACGATGCTCTCGACGCCGCTACACAGGGCTTCAAGGACGCCCTGACCGAAAAGCTCGGCGACAATGTTAAGTTCAACGAGCAGAACGCCAACGGCGAAAGCACAAACTGCACCACTATCTGCACAGGCTTCGTTGCAGAGGGCGTTGATCTTATCCTCGCAAACGCAACAGGCGCTCTTCAGGCAGCAGGCGCAGCAACAAGCACCATCCCGATCCTCGGCACATCCGTAACAGACTACGCTACAGCTCTTTCCATGGACAACTGGACAGGTTCTACCGGCACAAACATCTCCGGTACTTCCGACCTCGCTCCCATCGACCAGCAGGAAGCTATGCTGAAGGAAATGTTCCCCGACGTTAAGCAGGTTGGTATCGTATACTGCTCCGCAGAAGCTAACTCCAAGTATCAGGCGACCCTGTTCGAGGAAGCTCTGACCGCTGACGGCGTTGCATTCAAGGAGTACAGCGCAGCTGATACAAACGAGATAAGCACCGTTGTTTCCACAGCAGTTACAGAGTGCGACGTTCTCTACATCCCCACAGATAACACCATGGCTTCTTCCACAGAAACCGTTAAGAATATCGTAGTTCCCGCAGGCATCCCCGTAATTGCAGGCGAAGAGGGTATCTGCAAGGGCTGCGGCGTTGCAACTCTTTCCATCAGCTACTACGACCTTGGTTACACCACCGGCGAGATGGCATACGAGATCCTCGTTGACGGCGCTGATGTTTCCACAATGGACGTACGCTTCGCTCCCAACGTTGTAAAGAAGTACAATGCTGATATCTGCGCAGAGCTTGGTATCACAGCTCCCGAGGGTTACGAAGCAATCGCTGAATAATTCTTCATCAAAAATGCCGTCCATGCGGCGGCCTAAATGCGGCAACGGGGCACGGGCAACACTGTTCCCCGTTTCTGCGTAAATAAAAAAGGCAGTTATCCTGCCGAAAAAACAGCAAATTCGATCGGAGAGGTAAAATGGATATTTTCTTATCAAAACTCACTACTTTCGGCAATGCTTTGCCGGGCGACATCACGCAGGGTCTGATATGGGGCGTTCTTGCGATAGGCGTTTTCATTACATACAAGATCCTCGATTTCGCCGACCTTACCATTGACGGAACGCTCGGTTTAGGCGGCGTTACCGCCGTCGTTCTGATAACAAACGGCGTTCCCGTTCCGATCGCAATGCTTATCGCTTTCCTTGCAGGCTGCTGCGCGGGACTTGTAACGGCGCTGCTGAACACAATGCTCGGTATCCCCGGTATCCTCGCGGGTATCCTTACGCAGCTCGCGCTGTATTCCGTTTATCTCGACATAAACGGCAAGGCGAACGCCCCCATAAGCGTCGATAAGTTCCCGCTGGTCATTTCCTCGAGATATGTCACCGCGGGCAACGAGGTGCTTGATATCATCCGCACCGTCGGCACTGCGCTTATATTTGTAGTGCTGATAATCGCCGCGCTTTACTGGTTCTTCGGCACCGAATACGGCATGGCGATAAGAGCCACCGGCTGCAACAGCGCAATGTCCAAGGCAGAAGGCATCAACACAAAGCGCACCACCATCATCACCCTCGTTATTTCCAACGGCCTTGTAGGACTTTCCGGCGCGCTGCTGGCGCAGTATCAGGGCTTCGCGGATGTTAACATGGGCAGAGGCGCGATCGTTATCGGCCTTGCGGCGGTTATCATCGGCATGGTGCTCGGCGAGGTCATTCTCAGAAAACACTTCAACTTCATCGGTAAGCTTGCTTTCACGGCATTCGGCGCGATAGTTTACTTCGTTGTTCTGAGAATAGTTATGCTCATCGGTCTTTCCACCGACAACACTAAGATGTTCTCGGCGGTAATAGTTGCCCTGTTCCTTGCGGTCCCCTACCTCCAGAAGAATGCGAAAACATCCTTCGCCAAGGCGGGCAGGAACTCCACAGGAAGCATAGGCGGCGCCGCTGCGGCAGTGGAGAACGATATCGCGGAGCTTGACAGCGTGATGAACGGCACTTCCCGTTCTGACGAAGGGGAGGATAAGTAAATATGCTGGAATTACACAACATTCACAAAGCCTTCAACAAGGGCACAATAAACGAGAAAAAGGCGCTCAACGGCGTTGACCTCACACTGAACGACGGCGATTTCGTAACCATCATCGGTGGCAACGGCGCTGGCAAATCCACCACGCTGAACGCCGTAGCGGGCGTGTGGCCCGTGGACGAGGGCGCCATCGTTATCAACGGACAGAACGTGACCGGTCTTTCCGAGCACAGGCGCGCGAAGTTCATCGGACGAGTATTTCAGGACCCCATGACAGGCACCGCAGCCACCATGGAAATTCAGGAGAACCTCGCACTGGCGGCACGCAGGGGTCAGTCCCGCGGGCTGGGATGGGGTATCTCCCGCAAGGAGCGCGAGGAATATCACGAGCTTCTGAAAATGCTCGACCTCGGTCTTGAGGACAGAATGACCTCCAAGGTCGGACTGCTCTCCGGCGGCCAGCGACAGGCGCTGACGCTTCTCATGGCAACTCTGAAGAAGCCCGAGATACTGCTTCTCGACGAGCACACCGCCGCCCTAGACCCCAAGACCGCCGCAAAGGTGCTGGAGCTTTCGGACAAGATAATCTCCGAAAACCACCTCACCGCGATGATGGTAACGCACAACATGGCGGACGCCATCAAGCACGGCAACCGCCTTGTGATGATGAACGACGGAAAGATAATCTACGACGTTAAGGGGGAGGAAAAGAAGAACCTTACCGTCGACGACCTGCTGAAAAAATTCGAGGAAGTCAGCGGCTCCAAGCTCAACAACGACAGAATGCTTCTCGCAAAGGATTAAAATTAACGGGACTGTTTTTGGACAGTCCCGTTTTATTTTTTTAAAGCATATAAATTTCCGTTCTGCGCAGCGTATAATTTTCGCATTCATCAAGTTTTGCCGCAATTGCCGCAAAACTCACCCAATCGTCCGTGTAGTCCCATACCGGATAAAATTATACTCCCGCGCTACCGCGTCCCATGTATTCGGCCCGACATAACCCAGCGGCTCCAGCCCGTAAAGCTCCTGAAACCGCAGCACGGCGCGCTCCGTTTCGGGGCCGAAATAACCCGTAGGCTCCACCACGGGGATATCTCCGATGTTCTGCCCGATAACATTGAGATAGGTCTGGAATTCCTTTACGCTGTCGTTTCGCATTCCAGGGGTGAGCGTGAACCCGGGATACAGCGATGCTCTCCCGCCCTCGAAATTTTCGGGGAGATCTCTTACGATGTCGCTGTAAACATCGCGGATAAGCTGCCATGTTCTGAAGTCAACTACGCCGTCGGGGTTCAGCCCGTAGAACCTTTCAAATGCAATTACCTGCTGCTGCACCGCTGAGTTGAACACTCCGTTGCTGTCCGTTGAGGGCACCTCGGGGTTGAAATACGCGATCACATTCAGGAAATATTGCAGCGCCCGCACGCCGTCGCCGTAGTCGCCGAGCTGAAGCTCGGTGCCGAAAACGTTCTCCGCTTCCTCGGCGGTGAGCCCCTCGGAGCCAAGCTCCGCCAGCCGCTTTACCGCCACGAATATGTACTTTATCTGATACCACGTCGATTTGTCGATGATTCCCGTCTGCGGCAGCCCGAATATGCTCTGGAACACCCGAACGGCTTCAACGGTGCTTTCGCCGTACACGCCGTTTACGGGGGTTATTTTCGGGATAGCGGGGTAGTTCCTGCTTATCCTGTTAAGCTCAAGCTGGATTGTGCGCACCTCGCTTGCGCGGGAGCCGAAGCCGAACGGCGTGCCGGGGTAGCTGGGGATATAGGATGATATCGGCGCGTTCCGCACGATGTCTATATCCTCGCCGTAGTAGTATTGCAGCATTTCGTAAGGCGTCAGCCCTCGGTTCGCCAGCGTGACCGTTCCCCACTGGGAAAGTCCCTGACAGGTCACGGAGGTGCCGTTGCAGAATTGCGTAAACAGCGGCTCTATCGCCCCACGGCGGACAACATAGTTGTTGAATATCTCGTCGACGATCTGGCTGATGTTTTCGAAAATATCCCTGCCGTATACAAATGCCTGATCATACTGCGTGGAAGCGGTTATGTCGAAATCGTAGCCGCGGCTGCGGTACCATTCGGTGTATACGCGGTTCAGCGCAAAGGATATCTGCACATAAATATTAGCGCGCAGCGCCGCCTCGGGCCATGTCGGGAATATTTCGCTGGAAGCGACGTTCTTGATGTAGTCGGGGAACGAGAGGGTGACGTTCTGCGCGGCGGAATCGGGCGGGCCGAGGTGCACGACGATGGTTTCGGGGATATAGGGGCGGTTTATCTCGGGCATATCATACACCTCCGTTTTCGTTTGCGGGGATCATTGCAACGCGCTGGACAGACGACACCCCGTCAAACACGGGGATGTTGGTAAGCTCCACGGTGGAGTATCCGTCAGCCTTTATTGTGGCGTCGTACAGCGCGTAGGGCATAACGGAGTTCTCGGGTTTCTGCGAAAGGCTTCGGGATGGGGCGGGCAGCGGCATTTCCTTTGTAAGCCCGCTTTCATCGGTTATCTGCGTGAAGATAACGTGCGGCTCGCCGCCGAATTTTTTGGACACGACGCAGACCGCGCCTTTCACGGGCAGTGCGCCGCGGGCAGTGTAAATTCTAAAGCTTATGGAGCCGCGCTGCGGGTTCGCGCGTTCAAATTCCTCGTAGGAGGCGTAATTGTTCTCGTCGTATATTATCTGCTCGCGGCCGCTGCCCTGTCCTCTGCCCTGATTTGCGATGTCGGCGGGATTTTGCGGCTGGATTGTTTCGTCCTCAAAGCTGCGGCCCGTAAGCTGCTCGTCGACGTCCCTGCCGCTTATCGGCTGGTCAGGCAGCCGCTCGGCAACTTCGGGAGAAACGCTCTGCGGCTCGACAAATTCCTGCCGCTGTTCGATGCGGGCGTTGTCGCCAAGCTCGGCGGGGTCGAATATTTTATCGTTGCCCTCATTCGTGCTTGCTGCGGTGATAGCGGTCTGCACGTCGTCTATCGAATCAACGCTGTGAAACTGTGGCGGTGATGTCTGCGCTTCCTCCGACGGGAGCTGACCCTCGTTTTCGTATTCGATGTTTTCGTTTCCGTCGGGGAATTCATCGTAGACGGTTTCTCCGCCGTCCGGCGGGAGATTTTTTTCATCGGTTATCATATCCGAAAACAGCTTTGAGAAGCTTTCGGGAAGCCCGCCGCTG
>CAVIFG010000008.1:18622-21849 GCA_963641955.1 Escherichia coli | reverse complement strand
AGCGTTACCTCCAGAACGGACTTAATCATCTGCTGAAGGGCAGAACATCCTTTATCATCGCGCACAGACTTTCCACTATCCGCAGCTGTGATAAGATAATGTATGTTTCCAACAAGGGCATAACCGAGGCGGGAACGCACGATGAACTCATGGCGAAGAAAGGCGACTACTATAAGCTTTATACAGCACAGTCGGTTTGATAAACAGAGAGGGGCAGAAATGCCCCTCTCTGACCGTCGAAAAAGTCCCGTTAGGACTTTTCCGACGAAACATCCGCCCTGCGCGCACGGTTTGTCAGCATTGCCGACAAACCGCACACTTGTGCGGATAGAAGTTTTTTTTGCCTCGGCGGGGTCGACGCAGTCACCCTTGAGCTGAGGCAAAAAACGGATTTAAAAAGCCCGCGAAGCGGGCAAATTCGATTTTCTCGACAAGCTGATAGAGGGGCAGAAATGCCCCTCTTTTCATTCATAATGAGAAATATTACACAAAAGCGCGCTAAATTTTGTGTGTGCTCTTGACTTTTTTGCCGAAATACTGTAAAATGTAATTACATTCTTCGGATACTGAAAGGAGTATTTGATATGGGTTTATTAAAAGCAGGCATAGGCGCGCTTTCCGGCGTCCTTGCGGACAGCTGGCGCGATTATTTCTATTGCGACGCGTTTTCTTCCGAGATACTTGCGGCTAAGGGTCACAAGAGAGTTTCAGGGAAAAGCTCCAACACAAAGGGTTCGGACAACATCATTTCCAACGGCTCCATCATCGCCGTGAACGAGGGTCAGTGCGCCCTCATCGTGGACAACGGCAAGATATCCGAAGTCTGCGGCGAAGCGGGCGAATTTGTTTATGATTCCTCCACGGAACCCAGCATTTTCTACGGAGATCTCAGCAAGAACATCGGTGATACATTAAAGTCCATAGGCACTCGCTTTGCTTTTGGCGGCGACGCTCCCAAGGATCAGCGTATCTATTTCGTGAACACAAAGGAAGTTATGGGCAACCGCTATGGCACCGTTACTCCCATTCCTTTCCGCGTTGTCGATAACAACATCGGCCTTGATGTGGATGTGTCCCTGCGCTGCAACGGTGAGTATTCCTACAGAATAACAAACCCCGTCCTTTTCTACACAAATGTGTGCGGCAACTTTGCCGATACTTATTCCAAGTCATCCATCGACAGTATGCTGAAAACGGAGATACTCTCTGCGCTTCAGCCCGCCCTCGGTAAGATTTCCGAAAAGGGCGTCCGCCCCAGCGCACTGCCTTCTCATACGATGGAGATATGCGACTCGCTGAACGAGGTGCTTTCCTCCAAGTGGGGCGAGCTTCGCGGCATGACGATAACATCCTTTAACATGAACCCGCCGTCCCTGCCGAAGGAAGATCAGGAGATGATCACCCAGCTTCAGAGAAAGGCAGTAATGCGCGATCCCGGCATGGCTGCGGCAACTCTTGTAGAAGCACAGGCAGACGCAATGAAAACCGCTGCGGGAAATGCGGGCGGCGCAATGATGGGCTTCATGGGCATGAATATGGCACAGCAGCAGGGTGGACTCAACGCTCAGCAGCTTTATGGAATGGCTCAGCAGCAGGCGGCACAGCAGCCCGCTCAGGCTCAGGCACAGCCTGCGGCGGCTCCCTCGGCGGGTGCATGGAAGTGCTCCTGCGGCGCGGAGAATACGGGTAAATTCTGCATCAACTGCGGAAAACCGAAGCCTGCGTCCGATTCATGGACCTGCTCCTGCGGCGCGGAGAATAAGGGCAAGTTCTGCCAGAACTGTGGCAAGCCCAAGCCCGCGGGCGCTCCTCTGTTCAGGTGCGATAAGTGCGGCTGGCAGCCCGAGGATCCCACAAATCCTCCGAAGTTCTGCCCCGAGTGCGGAGATCCCTTTGACTCCAACGATATGATTTAACACATAAGCTGCCGCTCCGTTTCGGGGCGGCGGTTTTATTTTAAAACGGAAAAATATTTTGTATATGTTGACTAAATCATCGAATTGTGGTACAATATATACTGTATAAGTATAAAGGCGACTGTGCGTTAAAATCAATCGCTGTTGCCTTAAAAATAGGATGTGTTTTTATGAACAAGGGAAAACTGATCGTGCTTGAGGGGCTGGACGGCTGTGGAAAATCCACGCAGCTTGAGCTTGCGGGGAAGTATCTCGAAAAACTCGGCGTAAACAGCCGCACCGTAAGCTTTCCGAATTATAATTCCCCCAGCGGGCAGATCATTTCCGATTACCTTGCAGGAAAAATTCCCTGCGGCGGCGAAAACGGCGCCTATGCCGCTTCCGCATTTTACGCAGCGGACAGATATATCAGCTATGTAACCGACTGGAAGCAGACCTACGAAAACGGCGGGATTATCCTTTCGGGAAGATATGCCACCTCAAACGCCATCTATCAGATGACAAAAGTTCCGCAGGAAAAGCGCGCGGAATTTATGAACTGGCTTGCTGACCACGAATATAACAAGCTTGGTCTGCCGCAGCCCGATTTGGTGCTGTTTCTGGATATGCCGCTGGAAGTTTCGCAGAAGCTGCTTTCAAAGCGCTACAACGGCGATGAAAGCAAAAAGGACATCCACGAGAAAAACCTTGAATTCATGAAAAACTGCCGTGAAAGCGCAATGACCGCCGCGGCGCACTGGGGCTGGAAAATTATAAACTGCTCTGAAAACGGGGAGCCGCTCCCGATAGAAATTATACATAACAAAATAGCGGATGAAATAAAGGAAATGGTAGAACATGGCTGAATTAGAGTTCAGAAGAATAGAGATAACAGACAAGCAGCGCGCCGAGGAATGCCTTAGAAAATCAAATTTCCGCGGCTGCGAATACACGTTCGGAAACAACTATGTTTGGCGCAACGTTTACAATGTTGAGGTGTGTTTTTCCCGCGGGATGTATTTTTGCAAGTTCGGCCGCGGGAACGATATAAAATTTAATTTTCCCGCAGGCGGGGGAGATGTCCGCGAAGCGGTGGACTTGATCATGGAATACTGCCGCGAAAACGGCATTGCACCGCGCATCGGCGCAAACAAGCAGATAACAGAGCTTATAACCGCGCAGTATCCCGAGGCGCACGCTGAATATCAGCGCGACTTGAGCGATTATGTATATCTTGCGGAGGATCTCGAAACCTTAAAAGGAAAGAAATATCACGGCAAGAGGAACCACCTCAACCGCTTTTATGAGAACGACTGGAGCTTCGAGCCTATG
>CAVIFG010000008.1:15441-18612 GCA_963641955.1 Escherichia coli | reverse complement strand
GTGTATCGCTATGAACGAGCGCTGGTGCGAGGAAAACATCACCGACTGCGACGTCGTTGATGATGAAAACGAGCAGAGCAAGCGCGAGGAACAGTGCATCGTTCGCTGCAGCTTCAAGCATTTCGATGAGTTGGGCTACATCGGCGGCGTACTGCGGGTAAACGGCGAGGTGCAGGCGTTCACTTTCGGTGAGCCGTCCGCGTCGGACTGCTTCGTAGTTCACGTCGAAAAGGCGCTGCGGGATTATCAGGGAGCATACACCGCGGTAAACGCGGAGTTTGTAAAGTCCCTCGGCGGAAAATTCACCTATATAAATCGCGAAGAGGATACGGGCGCGGAAAATCTGCGCAAGGCAAAGCTTTCCTATCACCCTGTTTTTCTTGAGGACAAATTTGATATAACATTCGGAGGAAACGAAAAATGATCTATGTATTTCTTGCAGACGGATTTGAAGAAACCGAGGCTATCGCCCCCATTGATATGCTGCGCCGCGCCGAAAAGGACGTTGTAACTGTAGGTATCGGCACCGACGGCATCAAAAGTTCCCACGGCATTCCCGTGCTCTGTGATATCACCGATATGCAGGTAGAGCTTGACGAAAGGCTCGAGATGATAGTTCTCCCGGGCGGAATGCCGGGCACGCTCAATCTTGAGAAAAATCCTGTCGTAAATGCAGCGATAGACTACTGCGTCAAGAACAATATTCCTGTAGGCGCAATATGCGCGGCTCCGTCCATTCTCGGAAAGAAAGGTCTGCTTTCCGGCAGGAATGCGATCTGCTTCCCCGGGTTTGAAAAATACCTCACCGGTGCGAAAATTTCCGAGGGCAAGGTAGTTACCGATGGTATATTCACTACCGCTGCGGGCGCGGGCGCAGCCGTTGATTTCGGGCTTGAACTTGTAAGAGTGCTCTGCGGCGAAGCAGAAAGCAAGCGCATAAGGGCGGCGATACAGTGCGCGAACTGAAAAAGGCTCTCCGCAGGGAGCTTATAGGGCGCCGAAAGGAAATGCCGCAAGACGTAAAATCAGCGGCGGACGCTGATATTTTCGAGCAGCTTATCCCGCTTGTTGACAAGGCGAGCGCGGTGTTTACATACGCTTCCACCCCGATCGAGGTGGACACGCGGCGGCTGATGGCATACTGCCTTGAAAAAGGCATACCCGTCGCGACGCCAGTCAGCGGCGACACGGAACTTACATTCTATTTTATAAATAGCGCCGATGAACTTTCCGCGGGCAGATACGGCATTGACGAGCCGACAAACAGAATCGCCAAGGCCGTGCCCGATGAAAATTCGCTGTGCGTTGTTCCTGCGCTCTGCGCTGACGGAACAGGTCTGCGCCTTGGCTACGGCAAGGGTTATTACGACAGATGTCTCGCAGATTTCCGCGGCAGGAGCGTTATAGTCTGCTACAGCGGGTTCAGGATGGAAGTGCCGTCCGAGCCGCACGACCGCAGGGCCGACATGACCATATTTGACAGAACATAAAACACAACGGAGGTCACAATGGACGAAAACCGTTACTATACTCCCGATGACGAAAACATCGGGCAGGGCGGAGATGAATTTGAAAAAACTCAGGAGATCGACAGCATTCTGTCCGATTTCGGGCATGACAAGGCGGGACACGGAATAACTCCCCGCAGCGAATTTACCGATCTCAATTCCGCCGATGACATGAAAAAGACCCTTATGATGGACAGCATAGGCGGTGATGATGAAGAAGATGACGAACCCGCCGAATCCTGCGCCGCCGAAAACCCCGTTAAACGGCGCAGAAAAAAGCATAAAAAACAGCAGATAAATCATACCCGCACCATGGGACAGATATTTCTCGGGGTGCTGCTGTCGGTTGCGGCGGTGTGCATAGGCATAGTACTTGCGGTCAACATCATTGACGCACTGCGCGACTTCACGGGCATGGCGAAATATTCCCCTGATACGGAGGTAACAGTCACCGAGCACATGAGCGTCGACGACATTGCCGATATGCTCCACGACGAGGGAATTATTCAGATGCCGTGGCTGTTCAAGACTTATGTTAAATTTGCAAAGATGGACACAGGATTCCTCAACGGCGACTTCACCGTGAATGCGGGTATGTCCTACGGAAACATTGTGACAGCGCTTAAAACCGTAAAGACTTACACCGAAACCATCACCATAATGATACCCGAGGGCGCCACCGCAAAGCAGGTAGGCGAGCTGCTTGAGCAGAATTATGTATGCCGCGCAAAGGATTTCATGGAATATTACAAGAACAAGATGAACAAGTATGATTTTGAAGAGGAAATCGCCGAAAACGAGCACCGCTTCAATCTTATGGAGGGATATCTCTTCCCCGACACCTACGAGTTCTATGTTATTGACGACCTGCGCGATAATCCCGATTTCGATACCTCCGCGTATGCAAAGCAGGCGGCGGATAAGATGTTCGCGAACTTCGAGAGCAAGATAACCAAGTCCATGAAGGCTCGCATGGAAGAGCTTGAGCTCACCCTTGACCAGACAATCATCCTCGCTTCGCTTATTCAGAAAGAGGGTACAAATGAGGATAACATGAGCATGGTATCCTCGGTATTCCATAACAGACTTGCGGATCCCGTAAACTTCCCGCAGCTTCAGTCGGATACCACCTACACCTATATCGACGAGTGTGTAAGACCGTATTTCACAGACGGCTCCGATGAGCTTAACGCTATCATTGCCGCTTATGACACCTATTCCTGCACGGGACTTCCCGCGGGTGCAATATGCAACCCCGGTCTTGAGGCGATTAATGCCGCACTCTATCCCGCAGAAACGGATTATTACTACTTCCTTGCAAGCTCCGACGGAGTATTCTACTACGCTCAGACGCATGACCAGCACGAGCAGAATATCATCGACGCAGCGCTGCGCGAGGATAATTAAGGAGAATGGATTTGAACAGAAAAACAGAGCTTCTCGCTCCCGCAGGCGATGAAGAGTGCCTTATATCCGCGCTCGATTTCGGCGCAGACGCCGTATATCTTGCGGGAAAAACCTTCGGAATGCGCGCGGGTGCGAAAAACTTCGACGGCGAGGGGCTGGAGCGGGCGGTAAAGCTCGCGCACAGCCGCGGCGTTAAGGTTCACCTTACCTGCAACATCCTGCCCCGTAACGACGAGGTGGAGAAATTCCCCGAGTT
>CAVIFG010000008.1:12571-15431 GCA_963641955.1 Escherichia coli | reverse complement strand
ATCACCGCCGCGCGGGACGCAGGCGTTGACGCGGTAATTGCAGCGGACGTCGGCGTCATGGCGATGGTCAGAAAATACGCTCCCGAGGTGGAACTGCACGTTTCCACACAGACCGGCGTTGTGAACTATATGACCGCCTGCGAGCTGTATAAAATGGGCGCAAAGCGCGTTGTTCTCGCGCGGGAGGTAGACCTCGAAAGCATTCGTGAAATGCGCAAAAAGATACCCGAGGACATGGAAATCGAGGTTTTCGTCCACGGTGCAATGTGCGTAAGCTTTTCGGGCAGGTGCCTTATTTCCGAGTACCTTACGGGCAGAAATGCCAACCGCGGCGAGTGTGCGCAGCCCTGCCGCTGGGGATATTATCTCATGGAAGAAAAGCGCCCAAATCAGTTTTTCAAGGTTTTCGAGGACGAAAGAGGTTCATATATCCTTAACGCCCGCGATATGTGCATGATAGATCACCTTGACGACCTCGTTGAAGCGGGAATAACCAGTTTCAAGATAGAGGGCAGAGCAAAGTCCGCATATTACACCGCGCTCACCACCAACGCCTACCGTGCCGCGCTTGACGCGGTGCTTCGCGGCGAGAAGCCTGCGCAGTGGATACTCGACGAGGTAAACAAAATAAGCCACAGACCTTACTGCACGGGATTTTTCTACGGACATCCCAACGAGGGCAGCGGCTCGCAGGATCCCACCGATGTTACAAACGGCGGTCAGTATTTCGCGGACAGCGGATATATGCGCGAGTTTGATTTCGTCGGCACGGCGGACAAATGCGAGAACGGCACCATGTACCTCACCCAGCGAAACTACTTCACGGTGCATGATGAGCTCGAGATACTCTCCCCGGGAAAAGAACCTGTTAAGTTCGAGCCAAAAATACTTGTAGACTCCAACGGAGAAGAAACAGAAATAGCACGGCGCGCCACGGAAAAGCTTACCGTAAAGACGGATATCTGCGTGCCGCCGCATTCCATCATAAGAAAAAGGGTCAGATGATAAGATAAAATAGCGGGAGGATCATATGCCTGAGTTTGAATTTCAGAACACCTCGCTGGACTTTGACGAACGAACAAAAGCCCTGCTGAACGAACTTACCACAGAAGAAAAGCTGCTCCTTATAACCACGCACCAGAACGCCATCCCGCGCCTCGGGCTCAAAGAATCCTACATAGGCGCCGAGGTCGCAAGGGGACTGGTCTGCCGCGGAAATAACGAAGAGTATCCGACGACGGTATTTCCCGAGCCTTTCGGACTTGCGGCGACATTCGACCCCGACATAATGTGGGAAATGGGCAGCGTGACAGGAAAGGAAACGCGCGTTTATAATGACAAGGGGAAAACTTCGCTGTTCGTGTGGGGACCCACCGTTGACCCCGAGCGCGACCCGAGATGGGGCAGAAACGAGGAAGCTTATGGCGAGGATCCCTGTCTTATCGGAAAAATGTCCGCGGCGTATACCGAGGGAATGTACGGCACGGATGACAAGTTTGCACGGGTCATTCCTACGCTGAAGCATTTCTTCGCAAACAATAATGAGGAAAACAGGGGCTCCGACAATGCCTCCGTCCCCGAAATTCTCAGGCATGAATATTACATGAAAGCCTTTGAAACTTCCGTCGCAAAGGGCAAGGCGCGCTCACTGATGACATCGTACAATTCGATAAACGGTATTGAAGCGCTCTGCAATCCCGAGCTTGACAGCATATGCAAAAAGCAGTGGGGACTGCTGTTTTCCGTCACCGACGGCGGCGATTTCGTGCAGAATGTGCAGTTTCACAAAACGGATGAAACGCACAAGGAAGCAATCGCGAGGATATACCGCAACCACGGCGCGGATATCATGACCGACAGCGAGGAGATCGTCCGCGACGCCGCAAGAAAGGCGCTTGCAGACGGCACAATGACAGAAAGCGATATCGACAGCGCGCTGTACGGCGTACTTAAAGCCCGCTTTCTGCTTGGTGAATTCGACGAGCACCCGTTCAAATATACGGATGATATCATCGCCTGCGACGAGCACTTCGCCGTTGCGGAAAAAGCGGCGGAGGAAGCTGTAATTCTTCTCCGCAACAATAAGGGCGTGCTTCCGCTTTCAAAGGATAAGAAGCTTGCCGTGATAGGCGTCCACGCGGACATGAACTTCCGCGACTGGTACACGGGTTATTCCGAAAACGACCAGACCATCCTCGGCGCGCTTACTGCGGAGCTTGGCCGCGAAAACATCGTGTACGAATCGGGCTGCGATGTCGTGGCGCTTCGCAATGCGGTGAACGGGTTCTATTTCTCCGTTGACGAGGACGGAACTCTCGTCTGCGACAGCGCAACGATAAATGAAAACTGCCTTTTTGATATGTATGACTGGGGCGATGGTGCGTTCTCGCTGAAATCGCGGTTCAACAATAAGTTCTTCTGCGACAGCGGCGTTATGAAATGCACATCCGACAATGTTTACGGATGGTTCGTCAAGGAAAAGTTCTATATGGAGCGGCGCGGAAGCGAATGTGTTATCCGCAACTGGCAGAACAGGCTTCTCAAAATCAGCGATGATCAGACCATAAAGGTTTCGACGGAGCTTCGTGCGGGCAAGGAAAATCTCTTCAACACCGAGATTTTCTCCGCAGGCACAGAGCGCGTCCGCAGGGCAATTTCCGAAACACATGACGTGGTTTATTTCTGCGGAAATAACCCGCAGATAGGCGCACGCGAATGCACCGACAGAAAGCATATTGACCTGCCGGAAAAGCAGCGCAGGATATTCGATGTTATCTCTTCAATTAGACCGAACGCCGTTATGTTCATTATTTCTGGTTATCCCTACGCGCTGGATGACAAGGCGGAAACAGTTCTCCAC
>CAVIFG010000008.1:11740-12561 GCA_963641955.1 Escherichia coli | reverse complement strand
GTTCTCCACATGGCACATGGCGGCCCCGCGATGGGGCAGGCGGTGACAAGGGTGCTGTTCGGCGATACATCTCCCGCGGGCAGGTGTCCCGTGACATGGTATGCAAGCGACGCGGAACTCTGCGATATAAAGGACTATAACATCATCCGCACGGGAAGCACCTATCTTTATTACAAAGGCAAGCCGCTGTTCCCGTTCGGGCATGGGCTTAGCTATACAACATTCAGATATGCTTCCGTAAAAACGAACAAGCCGGTTTATATGCCCGGGGATACCGTTGAGGTTTCGTTTGACCTCGAAAACACGGGACATTTCGATTCCGACGAAGTTGTTCAGCTTTATGTTGCTTATCCCAAGATGGCAAGACCGCTTCCGCAGAAGCAGCTCAAGGCCTTTGCCCGTGTGAATGTTCTCAAGGGAAAGAAGAAGCGCGTTACGCTGACTTTTGATGTCGATGACCTTGCGCTGTGGGATATCAACAACGAAAAATTCGAGGTGTTCGGCGGAACATATGAACTTCAGATAGGCGCGTCGTCAAGCGATATCAGGCGCACCGTCGACATCAAGGTCGACGCCCCCGAGTATGACGGCATTGATGTAACAAAAACCGTTCCCGCGACCGCATCCTGCGATTACCTCGGCGTGGAATTTACCGCCGACCGAGCGCTCAACGTATACGCGCTGATAAACGACTGGCAGAGTTTTCTACGTTACGAGGGCTGCCGCTTACAGGCAAAGCGTAAGATAGAAATTACCGCTTCCAACCCTGGCGTGCCCGCAAAGGTAAGCGTAGTCTGCGAGCAGACAGGGCAGGAGATATC
>CAVIFG010000008.1:10843-11730 GCA_963641955.1 Escherichia coli | reverse complement strand
ATAACAGGCGAAGCCGTGCCGCTGGATGGAACGTTTACGTTAAAAATAAGCTGCGACGGAATGCTTTCGTTCAAGTCTTTCAGATTTACGGATTGAGGTGAAAATTATGACACGAGAAGAAATTTTTTCGCACATAGATCACACGCTTCTCCGCGTCGACTGTACCGAAAAGGAAATAGACGCGCTCTGCGATGAAGCAACGAAATACAAGACGGCTTCCGTCTGCATTCCCGCGTGTTACGTTGCCCATGTGCGCGTGAAATATCCGTTGATGAACATTTGCACGGTGATAGGTTTTCCGCTGGGATACTCCACAGCAGCGGCGAAGTGCTTCGAAGCCGCCGACGCCGTAAAAAACGGCGCGGATGAAATTGATATGGTCATCAACATCAGCTTCGTAAAGAACGGCGATTTCGCCGCGGTCGAAAAGGAGATTGCGGATGTAAAGCGCGCCTGCGGCGGAAAAATCCTGAAAGTTATCATAGAAACCTGCTATCTTACTGAAGATGAAAAAATCGCTCTCTGCGGCTGCATTACCCGCGCGGGGGCGGATTTCATAAAGACCTCGACGGGATTTGGCACCGCGGGTGCAAAAATAGAGGATATACGGCTTTTCAAGCAGCATATCGGCAGCGGCGTTAAAATGAAAGCAGCGGGCGGAGTTCGCACAAAGGAAGATATGGAAATGTTCCTCGCGGAGGGATGTGAGCGTATCGGAACAAGCTCCGCGGTGAAGCTTCTGACTAAGGAGGACTGAATGGCAAAACGTGTTTTTCTTATTGTTCTTGACAGCTTTGGCGTAGGCGAGATGGCGGACGCGGCGGATTTTGGCGATGTCGGCAGCAGCACTATCCGCTCCTGCTTCAACACTGGGATTCTTGATGTCC
>CAVIFG010000008.1:8045-10833 GCA_963641955.1 Escherichia coli | reverse complement strand
GCGTTACCGTCGGGGATAAATGCAGCGAGCCGACAGGCGCATATATGCGGCTCTCCGAGCTTTCAAGGGGCAAGGACACCACCACGGGTCACTGGGAGATCTCGGGTATCGTTTCAAAGAAACCTTTCCCGACGTTTCCGAACGGATTTCCAAAGGAAGTTATCGACAAATTCAGCGCCGCAACTGGCAGGGGAGTCCTCTGCAACAAGCCGTATTCCGGCACGAAAGTAATTGCTGATTACGGTGAAGAGCACCTCCGCACAGGCGACCTTATCGTCTACACCTCCGCGGACAGCGTGTTCCAGATAGCCGCGCACGAAAGCATTGTCCCGCCGGAAAAGCTGTATGAATACTGCCGCATGGCGCGTGAAATTCTCACAGGCGATTATGCCGTGGGAAGAGTAATCGCGCGTCCGTTCGAGGGAGAATATCCTTTTACAAGAACGCCCCGCAGGCACGATTTCTCGCTTGTTCCGCCGAAGGATACAATGCTTGATATCCTTTCGCGCAGCGGGTTTGAAACCATAGGCGTCGGAAAAATATATGATATCTTCGCGGGCAAGGGGATAACCTCCGCCGAGCGCGAGATAGGCAACGATACAGATATGGCGATTACCTCCCGCATTCAGTCAGGTGATTTCAAGGGGCTGTGCTTTACGAACCTTGTTGATTTCGACATGAGCTACGGACACCGCCGCGACCCGATGGGCTATGCGAATGCGCTCAACACATTTGATAAGTGGCTGGGCGGATTTATGGAGAAAATGAACAGCGATGATGTGCTTATCATCACCGCCGACCACGGCTGCGACCCCTGCTTCAGCGGAACTGACCACACCCGCGAGCACATTCCCGTGCTGATATACGGTGATGAGATCAGGCATGGAGTTAATCTCGGCACCCGCGCGGGCTTCGGCGATATCGGCGCAACGGTGCTGGAGCTTCTCGGCGCAGAGGGCAGCATCGACGGAACAAGCTTCGCAGCGCAGATAAAAGTTTAAGGAGCGGATAATTTGGAAGAAAAAACAACGGCACAGCTTGACGATAACGCCCTTTCAAGGCTCGCGAATATCGCCGCAAAGGAAAACAGAATGGCGGCAAACCACGCCTGCTCCATCGTGGCGAGCGTCCGCACGGGCATGAAAAACGGCTTTTCGTTCAAGCTGATCGGCGTGAAAAATATTTCGGAGGAAAAGTTCGAGCTGCTTCCGAGAAAAACTCTGTTCGGCGAAAAGGTCAAGGTGATAGACCGCCCCGAAAAGTGGTTCAGATACAGCTATAACAAGCTGCGGCTTTGCAACATCAAGGTCGTTCTTTCGGAGCAGACCGCCGAAAAAGCCGAGGATATCGACAGCAAAGGCGTTGCCCTCGCGTGTCTTTACGAGGATGGTCACGCTTCGCTGTTTGTTCCCGAGTGGACATATGATCCCAAAACGGACAAGTGGAGCGTTGTTTACAAGGAAACGCCCTGCGGCGACCCGTCGCTTGCCAAGGCAAGATTTGCGGACAACAGCGGGGAACTTGCGGCGGCTCTGACTGCGCTGATAGACTTCACCGAGGCGATGGGAATAAGCGGACTCAGCAATTATATCAACTGGTTCATGTGCGGTATTGAGGAACTCAACGGCAGGAATGCAAACATGGAATTTCTTGACGACATCATCCCGTTTGCCACGGATGAATCCCGCCTGATACCGCTTATACGCCGCCCGAAGCTGTCCGAAAAATCCGCGCACATATATAACGCCGCGACCAAAACGCCGATTTTCGGCGGAAAGTGCTACCGCGATATCTGGCACGCCGCAACTGACCGCGGAATGGAAAACGAGGTCGACAGACTGTTCCTCGAGCTTGACCGCTGTCAGAGAAACGCAATGCTTTATACAGTCAACGAAAGCTGATTTAATATAGGTACGAAAGGAAACAAAAAAAATGAGCGAATGTTCACATGACTGCGGAAGCTGTTCCGCAAGCTGCTCCGAGCGCAAGCCCGAGAGCCTTATCGCAAAGCCGCACGAGCTTAGCAAAATAAAGAAAGTAATAGGCATCGTCAGCGGAAAGGGCGGTGTCGGCAAGTCAATGGTAACTTGTATGTCCGCCGTGCTGATGAACCGCCGCGGATATAACACCGCCGTACTTGACGCAGATATCACAGGTCCGTCTGTCCCGAATGCGTTCGGTCTGCACGAAAAAGCGCAGGGAACAGAGGACGCGATATACCCCGTTGTCACCAAAAAGGGCATAAAGGTCATGTCCGTAAACCTGCTTCTTCCCGACGAAACCGACCCCGTTGTTTGGCGCGGCCCCATCATCGCGGGCACTGCGAAGCAGTTCTGGACGGACGTTATCTGGGACGACGTTGACTATATGTTCGTCGATATGCCTCCGGGAACAGGTGATGTTCCGCTGACCGTTTTCCAGTCCATCCCGCTTGACGGCATTATTGTTGTGACATCGCCGCAGGAGCTTGTTTCCATGATAGTCGGCAAGGCTGTAAAAATGGCGGAAATGATGAACGTTCCGATAATCGGACTTGTCGAGAACATGAGCTACGCGGTATGTCCCGACTGCGGAAAGCAGATAAAGGTTTTCGGCGACAGCCACATCGACGAAACCGCAAACAAGTTCGGTCTGAAAGTCCTTGCAAAGCTTCCCATCGACCCCGAATGTGCAAAGCTTGTTGACACGGGAATGCTTGAGCTGATGGAAACCGCCGCTGCGGATCCCATCGCGAACGCTGTTGAGGAGTTCTGCAAATGAGCCGCGGCGACGAAGCGTACAACTATTT
>CAVIFG010000008.1:0-8035 GCA_963641955.1 Escherichia coli | reverse complement strand
CTGCAAATGAGTGCAAAGGGTGATTTAGCATATAAATATTTCTGCGACGGATATAACTGCTCGCAGGCGGTAGCGGCGGCGTTTGCCCCCGAAATGGGACTTGACGTCGATACGACCGTAAAGATTATGTCAGGATTCGGCGGCGGCGTGGGCAGGATGCGCGAAGTATGCGGAACTTTTTCGGGTATTGTGATGGTGGTGAGCCAGCTTTACGGCTACTCCGACCCAAAGGAGCAGAAGGGCAAGAAAGAGCTATATGAAAAAATACAGGCTCTCGCCGATAGGTTCAAGGCGGAAAACGGCAGCATAATCTGCCGCGAGCTGCTGGGGCTTTCCGCCCCCGAAAAAAGCGCTGTACCCGAGGCAAGGACATCTGAATATTACAAAAAGCGTCCATGCCCCGAGCTTTGCCGCTATGCGGCGGATATACTGGAGGAATTCATTGAAAACAATCCTCCCACGGCATAAGGAAGCCTGTTGAAATTCTTTGTGCAATAAATTTCATTACGGGGCGAAAATGTACTTGAAAAAAACTCCCTTGTGTGATATAATAAAAAAGATAAAAATATACTCCGGCAATGAAAGGATGTTTTAAGATGGCAAAGATCGCTGTTCTGGGCTATGGTGTAGTTGGCTCAGGCACTGTTGAAGTGTTCTATAAAAACAAGGAGAGCCTTGAAAAAAAGGCGGGCGAGGAGCTCGACATCAAGTATATCCTCGATGTTAGAGATTTCCCCGACAGTCCCTATGCAGACAAGTTCGTAAAGGATTTCAATATTATTCTCAACGACCCTGAAGTAAGCGTTGTCAGCGAGGTCATCGGCGGATTAAAGCCGGCATACGACTTCGTGAAATCTTCGCTCATGGCGGGAAAGAGTGTTGTTACCTCGAACAAGGAGCTTGTTGCCGCAAAGGGTGCGGAGCTGCTCGCGATCGCAAAGGAAAAGAACGTAAACTTCTTCTTTGAAGCAAGCGTTGGCGGCGGTATCCCCATCATCAAGCCGCTTCACGCGTGCCTTTCCGCAAACGAGATCGACGAGATCGCGGGTATACTTAACGGTACGACAAACTTCATCCTCACCAAGATGATCCGCGACGGCATGGGCTTTGAAGAAGCCCTCAAGATCGCGCAGGATCTTGGTTACGCAGAGAGAAATCCCTCCGCCGACGTAGACGGTCACGATACCTGCCGCAAGATCTGCATTCTTGCGTCCCTTGCTTTCGGCAAGCATGTTTACCCCGAGAGCGTTCACACCGAGGGTATCACCAAGGTAACTCTCGCGGATGTTGAATACTGCGACAGCTTTGACGCGAAGATAAAGCTCATCGGCTGCGCAAAGCGCGAGGACGACGGCAAGGTTTCCATAGGTGTTTTCCCCGCAGTTATTAAGGATGAAAGCCAGCTTGCAGGCGTAAACGATGTCTTTAACGCAATTCTTGTCCGCGGCGACGCAACAGGCGATGTTGTGTTCTACGGCAAGGGCGCGGGTAAGCTTCCCACAGCAAGCGCGGTAGTATCCGATATCGTATCGGCAGTAAAGCACTCCGATACAAGCAAGTCCCTCACATGGGCGGACAGTGCACAGGATTTCATCAAGCCGTTCGACGAGTTCAAATGCGCGGATTACATTAGACTCAGCGCTAAGAACCCCGAGGTCACAAAGGCTGTTATCAAGGCACTGTTCGGCGATGTTGAGTACCTTTCTTCCAAGAATCAGCCCGAAAACGAGCTTGCGTTCATCACAGGCGTTCTCTCCGAAAAGGAAGCTGCCGAGGCTTGCGCCAAGGTTGCGGACGGCGCAGAGATACTGGGACGCATCCGTGTTCTGGATTATTGATAAAGTGGTTTACGGAGGTTGATTTATGAGTGATATCGAAAGTCCCAAGTATAAAAGAGTCCTGCTGAAACTCAGCGGCGAAGCGCTTTCCGGCGACAAGGGAAGTGGCCTTGATATGCCCACCATCGAAAACATCTGCAAAAGCATCAAAAAAGCTGCCGATGCAGGCGCTGAAATAGGCATAGTTGTCGGCGGCGGCAATTTCTGGCGCGGAAGAAGCTCCGACGGAATGGACAGAGCACGCGCAGACCATATCGGTATGCTTGCCACTGCAATGAACGCACTGGCTGTTGCCGATGTTCTCGAAAATATGGGCTGCACAGTACGCGTTCAGACTGCCATCACCATGCAGCAGGTGGCAGAGCCGTTCATTCTCGGCAAGGCAATTCGCCATCTTGAAAAGGGCAGAGTTGTTATTTTCGGCTGCGGCACGGGCAATCCTTTCTTCTCGACGGACAGCGCGGCTGCCCTCAGAGCGGCGGAGCTCGGCGCAGACATAATTCTCAAGGCTACTATGGTCGACGGTATTTACGACAAGGATCCCAAGAAGTTCCCCGACGCCGTAAAGTACGATGTCATCACACACCACGATATCCTTGTAAAGAAGCTGCAGGTAATGGACAGCGCTGCTGCTGCCATCTGCACCGAAAACAACATTCCGATAATCGTGTTCAATCTCGACAAGCCCGACAATATCTACGACGCCGTAATGGGTAAGAACGTCGGCACGCTTGTTACAAAGCATAAACCCGAAAACTAATGTGTCATCAACTAAACTTTTGAGGAAACGGAGTATAAGATGAAAGAAATTCTTGATAATACCAAAGAAAGAATGGGCAAGTGCATCACCGCTCTTGAAAGCGAGCTTGGCACTATCCGCGCGGGAAGAGCAAACCCCGGCGTGCTTGATAAGATAACTGTTGATTACTACGGTGCAGCGACTCCCATCAATCAGATGGCGTCCATTTCCGTAGCTGAGGCGAGAATTCTCGTTGTTCAGCCGTATGACGGCTCTACGCTGAAGTCCATCGAAAAGGCTATACAGGCGAGCGACCTCGGTATCAATCCCACCAACGACGGCAGAGTGCTTCGTATCATGTTCCCGCAGCTTACTGAGGAACGCAGAAAGGATCTCTGCAAGACCGTAAGCAAGACCTGCGAGGAAAGCAAGATCGCAGTGCGCAATGTCCGCCGCGACGCAATGGATAAGATCAAGGCTAAGAAAAAGGCTAGCGAGATCACCGAGGATGACGTTAAGGAAGCTGAGAAGAACATTCAGAAGCTGACTGATAAGTTCATCGAGGAGATAGACAAAATCGGCGCAGATAAGGACAAGGAGATCATGTCCATCTGATGGAAATTTCATCTGTTCCTCAGCATATCGGGTTTATCATGGACGGCAACGGCCGCTGGGCGAAAAAGCGCGGAATGCCGCGTAATTTCGGGCACAATCAAGGTGCCGCCGTCTTTAAGAAAACCATCAACTGGTGCCGTGAATTAGGGGTGAAATGCGCCACTTTCTACGCATTTTCCACCGAAAACTGGAAGCGCCCACCGGAGGAAGTCCGCGGAATAATGGATCTTCTCCGCAGATATATCAAGGATATCCGCGCCTCTGCAAAAGAGGACATACGGATAATCATTTTAGGTGATATCACTCCGTTTGACAAGGATATCCGCGATGAGCTTCTGGATATAATGCAGACGTCCGAAAAAAATACGGGGTTTATCGTCGGCATCGCGCTGAATTACGGCGGCAGAGCCGAGATAACCGCCGCCGCACGAATGCTTGCAAGCGAGTGCGCCGAGGGAAAGATGAAGCCGTCGGATATAACCGAGGACAGCATTGAGCAGCGGCTCTATACAAAAGAAATGCCCCCGCTTGACCTTGTTATAAGGCCCAGCGGCGAGCAGCGGCTTTCCAATTTTCTTATTTGGCAGGCTGCCTATGCCGAGTTCGTCTTTATGGACGTACTTTGGCCTGATTTTACGAAAAAAGATCTTGAATATGCAATAGAAGTCTATGCAGGACGCTCCCGTCGGTTCGGCGGATTGTAAATATTCAGAGGGAAGGACGCTATATGGCAGTACGAATTCTTTCTGCTTTGGTTGGAGTAGTTATAGGCGTTACCATACTGTTGATCGACAACATTTGGCTTTATCTGGTCGTGTTGGCGCTGATTTCATCTATCGGCGTATGGGAGCTTATCCATGCGGTTAAATGCAATGAACATAAGGTTATGTGCTGGTACTGCGTGGGATTTTCTGCGGTGATACCGTTCTTCTTGGTTCTTGACTTTCTGAAGCCGTACTGCGTGACCGCGTATTTTGTGTTCGTGATGATCCTGCTGATTATCATGCTGGCGGAACATAAGACTCTTAAATTCGACCAGGTTGCAATGTGCGGATGCGCGGCGCTAGTTATTCCCGCCTCGCTCAGCTGTATGCTGTTCGTGCGGTATTCGGTCGCGGATAACACCATGGGTGTGTTCATGATTGTTTACCTGCTGTTCTGCGCGTGGTTCGGAGATTCGGGCGCATACTTCGTAGGCACGTTTTTTGGAAAGCACAAGCTTTGTCCCACGATATCTCCGAAAAAGACCGTTGAGGGTCTTATCGGCGGCATAGTTACGGTGGGTGTTGTTGTGTTCATCCAGTGCCTTGTATACAACCTCTTCCTTTCGGACGGAGCGCATATGTCGTATGCTGTGCTGATACCCGTCGGGATGATAGCGTCAGTCGCGGGAGTGCTTGGCGATCTGTCAGCGTCGGTGATAAAGCGGCAGTATAACGTTAAGGATTTCGGCAATCTGATCCCGGGGCACGGAGGAATACTTGACCGATTTGACAGCGTTCTTTTTGTATCACCGTTTCTTTATGTGATATTCTGCTACATTACTCCCGAAATTATTGTGTAAAACGAGATGTTGCTGCCCATTTGCCTGGGTTCGACAGGATCCATCGGAACTCAGACATTGGATGTCTGCCGCGTGCATAATATCAAGGTAAAGGCGCTTTCTGCAAATTCCAGCACGGAACTGCTCGAAAAACAGGCGCGTGAATTTCATCCTGAATATGTCTGCGTTGCCGACGAAAAATATTACGGTGACATAAAATCTCGCCTTGCCGACACCGATATCAAAATTGAAGCGGGCATGGATGGCCTGTGCCGCCTTGCCGCAATGAAATGCGGTAAAGTTGTAAATTCAGTAGTTGGCATGGTGGGACTTCTGCCTACTCTCAGCGCCGTAAACGCCGGGAATGATGTCGCCCTCGCAAACAAGGAAACCCTTGTCGCAGGGGGAAATCTCGTAAAGGAAGCCGTGAAGAAAAACGGCGTGAAACTCCTGCCCATCGACAGCGAGCATTCCGCGATATTTCAGTGCCTTATGGGCTCGGGAAACAATAAGCTAAGCAAAATTATACTCACCGCTTCGGGCGGACCTTTCTACGGAAAAAACCGCGAGTTTCTTTCTACAGTAACGAAAGAGCAGGCGCTCAGACACCCAAACTGGAGCATGGGCGCAAAAATAACCATCGACAGCGCGACGCTGATGAACAAAGGCCTTGAGCTGATAGAAGCCGTGCGCCTTTTCGACGCAGCGCCCGAGCAGGTAGAAATCGTTGTCCACAGGCAGAGCATCATCCACTCCGCCGTGGAGTTTGAGGACGGCGCGATAATAGCGCAGCTTGGCGCGGCGGATATGCGTATCCCGATACAGCTTGCGCTGACATATCCAGACAGACTGCCTTGCCCCGCGAAGAAGCTTTCGCTGTTCGACGTGGGCGAGCTTACATTCGGGCGCGCCGACGAAGAAACTTTCACCTGCCTTGCGGCGGCAAGAAAGGCAATTGCCCTCGACGGAAACGCCCCATGTATTATCAACAGCGCAAACGAAGCGGCCGTTGCTCTTTTCCTGCACGACAGGATACGTTTCCTTGACATCGGCGAAGCTGTGAACGGCGCGCTGGAAAGCGTGAAGTTCATACATGATCCGTCGCTGGATGATATCATCGCTTCCGACAAGGCGGCGAGGGAGTATGTTGCGAAGCATTTTAGCTGATATACGGAGGTTTTAATGTCTGTTGTAATCGCGATAGTAGTTTTTTGTGTGATAATCCTTCTGCATGAATTCGGGCATTTTATCGCTGCGAAGCTATGCGGCATCTATGTCAAGGAATTTGCGTTTGGCATGGGGCCTGTTATATTCAAAAAACAGGGCAAGGAAACCACATATGCCATCCGTGCGCTTCCGATAGGCGGTTCCTGCTCGTTTGAGGAGGATCTCGGCGAGGACATGGACGACGAGGGAAATATCGTTCAGACCGCGCCAAATCCGCGCGCGTTCAACAGAAAACCCGTATGGCAGCGAATGATAGTCATTCTTGCGGGGCCTATAATGAACCTGTTGCTCGGATATATCGTGGTTATTATTTCGCTGTGCACTGCGCCCGTAATGGCTTCCACGACAATTGCGGAATTCCGCGATCAGAGCGTTAGCAGCAGCGTGCTTCATGTCAACGATGAAATACTCTCCATCGACGGCACAACGATTTTCTCAATTTCTGATGTGACTTACAAGCTTCAGAACAGCGACCGCCGCAATGACGACGGAAACCTTGTATTTGATTTCACCGTAAAGCGCAACGGCGAGAAAGTCGTGCTGAAAGATGTCGAGTTCATGACAACTGAAAACAGCGATGGCTCAACGGGTATTTACTTCGATTTCAAGGTTTATCAGCTTGAAAAAACATTTATAAACGTGGTCACCGAGGCGTTCAGAGAGTGCGCGTCAACCGCCCGCCTTATTTTTATCTCGCTCATTGATCTCATTCGAGGAAAGTACGGGCTCAACACGCTAAGTGGTCCTATTGGTGTAGGCACAGTAATTGCTGAGGCAGTGTCGACAATGCAAATCCCTGATATCCTTTATATAATATCACTTGTTACTATAAACGTCGGCGTGTTCAACCTTGTTCCTATACCCGCCCTGGACGGCTGCCGCTTCCTGTTTCTCGTGGTCGAGGCGATACGCAGAAAGCCCGTCAAGCCGCAGGTCGAGGGCATGGTGCATTTTGTGGGATTTATTCTTCTTATGCTGATAATGGTCGTTGCGATGTATAACGACATCGCGCGGCTCATTACGGGAGGTTAATTTAATTGAGCAGAAAAAAGGTAAAGGTCGGGAATCTGACCCTCGGCGGAGAAAAGATATACATTCAGTCCATGCTGAACACCCCCGCGGAGGATATCGAAAACAGCGTGAAGCAGGCTGTCGCTCTCGAAAAAGCGGGCTGCGATATAATCCGCGCAGCGGTGCCGGGGATAGAGGATGCAAAGCTTATCGCCGCGCTGAAAAATGCAGTGAATGTGCCCATCGTTGCGGATATTCATTTCAACTACAGAATCGCGCTTGCCTGCGTCGAAGCGGGCGTGGACAAAATACGCATAAACCCGGGAAATATAGGATCTTCAGAGAATGTCCGCGCCGTTGCGGACGCCTGCCGCGAGCGCGGTATTCCGATAAGAATAGGCGTTAATTCAGGCTCTCTGGAAAAGGAGCTGCTGCAAAAATACGGCAGTCCCACCCCCGAAGCGTTGACGGAAAGCGCCCTGCGCCATGTCGACCTGTTGGACAAGTGTGGATTTGACGACATTGTTATAAGCATAAAATCCAGCAATGTAAAGCTTATGATAGAAGCATACCGCCTGCTGGCGAAAAAGGTGGATTTCCCGCTGCACCTTGGCGTAACCGAAGCGGGTACCGAGAGAATGGGTATAATCAAATCCGCCGTCGGCATAGGCTCGCTGCTTTGCGACGGAATAGGGGACACCATCCGAGTTTCCCTCACCGCCGACCCTGTTAAGGAAGTGTATGCGGCAAAGGACATACTAAAAGCCTGCGGGCTTTGGAAAGGCGCGGAAATTGTATCCTGCCCCACCTGCGGCAGGACAAAAATCGATCTGATTCCGCTCGCGGAAAAGGTCGAGCAAATGCTCGCCGATGTTGATATTCCGATAAAGGTAGCAGTCATGGGCTGCGTTGTGAATGGCCCCGGAGAAGCCCGCGAAGCTGATGTAGGCATTGCCGGCGGCTGCGGCGAGGGGATAATCTTCCGCAAGGGAGAGATACTCCGCAAAGTGCCCGAAAATATGATACTTGAAGAACTGAAAAAAGAAATAGATATGATACAGA
>CAVIFG010000007.1:0-21963 GCA_963641955.1 Escherichia coli | reverse complement strand
AAAGCTTTTTTGCGGTGGGCTTTGTGGTTATCCTCTCGTGGAGAGCCGCCCAGCGTGTAGCGTCGACGTAGTAGGCGGGGCAGTGCTTGCCTGTGAGGTCGTAGTGCCGTACTACATTGCTTGCCCCGATTTTGTACTTGTCCATCAGATAGAGCACAAGCTCGTTGAGCGCGGCAATTGACGCCTCCTCAAACTTGCCCGCAGGATCCTTGTAGCACACCTCAATGTGGAGAGTGCCATAATTTTTGCCGCTTGCGGCATAGGCTATCTCATTATCGGGTATGATACGGATGGTTTTACCATCCATACCTACTACATACTGTGTGCTTGTCCAGCTGCTAGGCTTGTCCTTAAATACGCCCGCTGCAACATTTGCGTAAAACTGTGCGAGCTCATCGGCGGTAGCGCCGCAGTCACCCGTATAATGCACGGCAATGCGTCTGGGCACGGAGGTTTTTTGCGGGCGGTTGTAGATGTTTTCGTCGATGATTTTATCAATGATCTCCATCGTCATCACCGCCCTTGTTTGCACCATCGGCAAGTCCCTCACCGATGACATATCCAACAACGGCCGCGCCGCTGAGGATACAGCCGCTAACCGTTTCCGCCACTTCGGACGAGCCGCCGAATGCGACGATCATACCCGCGATAAATCCTGCGAGCGCGACCCAAAGCTTGCGCGATGTAAGCTTGCGTTTCCAATCAATTTTCATGGTGTACCTCCTTGTCTGTCGGCAGAGCTATTACCTGCTTGTACAGCTCTGTCATTGTCCCATTACCGCCGAGCGCATGATAGCTCTCATATATCCTTGTAAGCGCTTCCCGCGCATATACAGGGCAATATCCCTTATCCATGTACTTTTCGTGCGAACGGATGATCTCCGCTCTCAGAAGCGACTGTAAGCCGCTCTCAATCTGCTGGGTGCGGTCATTTTCGCGCGCCTCGTTGAGGTCTGCCTGCCGCTTTTTCTCGGCCTTGCGTGCAATTATTGTCGTAAACACAACGTTAAAAATCGTCACGCAGGCGTTAATGATTGCATTGATGACACTGCTGTCCATCATGTTTCCCCCTCCAACATTTTCTCGACCTTTGATCTCCAAAGAGAGGGTACATCATTGATTGTAAAGTCATCTTCGGGGTCAATGATCCTCTTGTAAAAAATCTTAGCCATTAAACCTCACCTCCTCCTGCTATAAGCTCCGCCAGCTCGCAAAGGGCTGCATTTGCGTCGGAAATATCCTGTGCCTGCTTTGCCTGCGCGATTTCCAGCGCGGACATCTGCGCAAGCTTGATGTGTATTACATCCTCGCCGTTGAGCTGATTAAGCGTCAGCGATACGGGAATGTTATAATTGACATAGCAGTCGGTGGTTTCACGCTGGGTTCCGTCATCATCAGCAGCAACAGTCGACGTTATCGACAAAGCCGATGTCGCCGCTGTATCAGTCCACAATGCCTTTGCCTCGTCGAGGGTGATGTCCTCCGCCTTGAGAACAATATCCAGCGAATCCCTGCGCGCGTCCTGGAAAGTGATTGTGGCGCCATATACGGCGACCTGCTCGTAACTTTTTCCGTTGTTAAAAGTAATCATTTGTACCTCCCTAGCTGTTTAAGCCTGTTATATCATCAGCGCTCTTTCCAAATGCAGCGCTGAGCTCAAATACTCCGACGGTGGGACTTGCCCCCTGTGCGCCCATGTAAAGGCACTGTGTGATGATCTCGTATGTCCCCGCAGGCAGCGTAAACGACTGGCTACACGCCACATGGTAATACACGCCGCTGATATCGTTGTCGGTAACTGTTGAGTGCACCGTCCGATTTCCCGCGTCATCCACCTCATACAGCGTGATGGTCGCAAAAGCCTGTCCGTTTGGCTGTATGCTTGACGGATACTCCATATTGAGCTGCGCGCTGTACTGCGCGTCCTGCTTGAGCGTAAACGACCCGCTACTAACCGCAATCGTGGTAAAGTCCGAAGCGAGCTCGCTTGTCGTATGCTTGGCAATGTGTTTTATGCCCTTTACACCGCTCTTTGTGACGGTGCTTGTGGCAAGGTTTTTATCAGACTCGGTACCCCTGTTATCCCATGCAAAATTAAGCGATGGGAGCGTAAACGCTGTAAATATCCTCCTTACGGCAGTACCGCCCAAGCGGTCGGAGATGTTGTCATACTCGCGCAGGACGCCATTATCGTTTGTAGTGATTTTGGTCAGCTGGCGGAGCACTCCGCCGTCATTAATGGTTATCGGCATACCGTCACCCCTTACTCATACTGACCGTACCATGCGCCTTTGGGGCAATTGGACGTTGTTGCCGCAGCAGTACCAGCCGCAAGCCTGCCCGGTGTGTACCCCAGCGCCCCTGCTACGTTCGCCGCGCTTATCCCTATCACTCCGTTGCTCACAGTGATGTTGCTGCCTATTTTAACACCACCGTAGTTGCCCGTGCCTGCATTCGGGAGGGTGTAGACAGTATTGGTAGATTTTAATGCGACGGATGTAACACCAGTAACGTGACCTGCTGCGTCCATTGTAATGCCTGTTATAACCTGCACACCTGCGGAGGAGTTCGCTATATCAGTCAAAGCTCCACCGCTTGCCGGTGTGGTAGTGCCTCCCGATGGAGTGTAGTGATTCCCGACCGCAGTAACTTTAGTGTCTGTATTGGTGTCAACATCCCCTATGTATTCGTACTGAGAGCCGTTGTATATAAATTCACACAACCTGTACGAATTTAAGTACCCAGTGACAATAGCTTTACCATGATAGTAGATAGGCTTCGCACCAGTATTATTGACATTAAGCGTTGGGTTAGCCGCGGAATTGGTTTCCGCAAATTTAACTGCAACCCTTGCGCCCGTTGTGAGCGCAAACCCCGCCAAAGTAACCGTTTTTGCCGCAGTGGCAGCAGCCGTAGAACAAATAGCATAATGCGATATGTCGGCTGTGCCGTCAAAGGATACCCCGTCAATGGCTCTAGCCGTATTAAGCCGCTCTGCATTTTGTACATAGCCGCCCAACGTCGCAACGACCGCGCCGTCGGGAATAGTGTCCGACAAATAATCTGACAGCCATGTTATGGAGAGCATATTTTTGGACTCGCCGCGATAGTAATCGTGAACGGTCCACTTGTCGTTTTTATCAAGCATATGCACCGCCAGCCGCCACGTCGATGTACCTGTCTTATAGCAAACGACCCTGTTGCTATATATAGACCCGCCGTAGTATATCAGCGAGGATATCTCGGGGTCAGCCGTCGCGACATTGGTAAATATCAGCACTACTGTGATCGGGCGGCTGCCCCTGTTGCTCATCGTAAAAACAACAGAGTGATTTGCCCACGCTGTCTTGATTGCGATCTCTGCGATGTCGTAAAAGCCGCCATGCGTGCCGTCGGTAATTATTCCGTGTACATAGTGACTGTCTTTTGCATACAACGCTCCTGTTACGGTGCCGCCTGTTATCGGCAGGAAATCCGCCGCAGACTTGCCGCCGAGGGTTTCGGCGTCGCCGCCATCGGCAATGTTTTTCCACGCAGACCAGCGCTTGTCCTCGTCGAGCGAAGCATTGTAGGATATTGCATATATATCGTTACCACCAACGCTACAAGCAAGTATATTCCTGTGGACTGTCGCCGCATTGACGGTCACAAACCACCAAGCGTTGTCATACGGCATACCTGTGACTGCATTTGATATGAGGGCATAACCGCTGGTATTTGCAGCTAATGCTAAGTCTTTTATGTCGCCTGTCCGCCATGTGCTTAGATTTTGCACGAAATCAACGGCGTGCATCCCATCGACAGTATCCGCATTACCGCCTTTTGCGGGAAGTTCCGTCGGCAAATCGGCTTTGTTTGCCTTTTCAGCAAGCGCCGCATTGACCACTTTATTCTGCACGGGGTTTGTCGACGTCGCCGACAGCGCCGTATCCACCGTGGTTTTGTTCGCGCCCTCCGCAATGCCGTCAAGCTTTTTCTTATCGGCCGCCGACATCATTCCCGCCGCGCTCTGCGTTGCCGCCGCGTGCGTGTGGCTGGTCTTGGAATAGCCCTTAAGTGCATCCTCAAGATCCTCATACGTCACAAAAACATTGTTTGATATCTGCACAACGATGTTATCGGTATTAGACACCGCAATCGCCGATGTAAATTCCAGCAAAAATTCCGGGTATTCCGCCGCCGTCGGGATCTCCTCGCCGACTATATCCTGCATTATTGCAAAAAGCTTTTCCTCGCCGCTTTCCAGCTTTGCAAAAACGCCGACCTGCCTCATTGTCTGGGTGGTCGTCACGCCCGAGTTTGTAACGCGGATTTTGACATTGACACCCGCGCCGCTTATCACATCCTTCTGAGCAATCTTAGCCTCGACAGGTATCGGAGCAGTAAGCGATGTCTGCCTTATCAGCGCCGCTGTGTCAACCGTTCCGCCGCCCAGCGCCGCTCTCGTTATCGTAAGCGTGCCGCCGTTAAGGAGCTGCACCAGCATATCCAGTCCATCATTGGTGATCAGCGAATCCTGCCACTTAGCCATAGTTCTTCACCTCGCTGCGTATTTTTTTAATCATTCCGCACGGACGCATCGCCGTTTTTACGGGGACATCCGTTGAAACACCAACCTCAAAAATCGTTTCTTCCAAAACGCTCCGCGCGTTTTTGTAGTAGTCTACCTTTTGGAGGACGCGATCTCTTTTTTCACGGTCATTTGATGAGTCATAAATGACCACCTTAAAATGATACGGCTCCCCGCCGTATTCGTTCCATTCCAGCACGCGGACATCTTCGTAAATGCCCCGCAGCGCCGTTTCGACCGCATATTTTGTGCCCTTGTACTTGTGTATGCGTATGCACTCCTTGACCGTCTGCCGCTTGGAGCTGATGGGTGCGTCGATCTCATACCACTGTATCTTGAGGTCAACGGCAAGGATGTCCAGCACCTCCTCGGGAAGCTCGTCCACGTTCGGGAACACAGAAGCACAGGCAGTTTCCCCAACGACCTTGATAAGCTTTCCCGCTATTACATCCGCAAGTTTTTTAAGCCTTTCCTCCCGGGAAAGCGAGTAAGGAAACGCCGTCAGCAGCGCTTCCTTTTCCGAAACAAGTCTATTCATCCTCGTACCCTCCGTTTGTGATCACCGCTTTTGCAATATCTGTGTGCGCCACCTGCGGCGTGAGATGATCCGACCCGTCGCGAAGAGCAGTAAACACGGGCGACTTTATCTCAACGCGCTTTGCGCCCGTGCCGCTCAACAGCCACATAAGCCGTGACGGGTTGATATCCCTCCCGATTTTTTTACACTGCCAGTCTGCATATTCGCTGATGGCTTCGCGAATAGCCGCCTCAATGTCCGCCGCCGATTTCTCCGTACTGCGGTCAATGTAGTATGTAAGCTCTATCTTAAACTCGGCCACATCAGGGTCGAGGACCTCCACCACGTCCGTAAGCGGTCTGACCTTATCGTCATTGCAGGCGGCAAGGATAGCGTTCTTCGTGCCGTCGTCGGCGATCTCGCCGCCGCTCATTATCGCAAAGATATCCACATACCCGGGCTTATCCTTGGGGTTTATCGCGCAAACGTCCGCAATGCTCGTTGATACCGATTTTGCGTGATATTCATACGCCCCCTTCGGGCCCGCCGTGCTAAATGCCTCAAGCCCCGCCCTCATCAGTTCGTAGTATTCCTCGTCGGTCGCCTGTTCCGCGCCACCGTGGGAAGTATCGGTGTTCGCACAGGACGCGTAATACATCACCTTATCGACATCCACAAGCACGTTTATCTGCCCGGGCACATACCCGTTTCCGACCGTGCCCTCCGTTTCGCAGATAACTGTAACATCCGCCGCAGTCGCTCCAATCGCGACCGCCGTATCCTCTGCCGTCGCCCACATCAGCGTCCCGCTGCTGTCTGTAACTCTCGTCCCCTTTGGTATCGGCACCGCCGTTTCCTGCGCCGCCGACAGCGTAAAGCGCACCACGCATTCCGCCGGCGTTGCCTGCGGTCTTGCCACGTTGTAGATCATCTCTCCGAGCGCGTCGAGATTATCTCCCACCGCCCTCGACGGTATATTCTGATTTGCCGCGTAATTTATCATCACGCGCTGCTGTATGATGATCCCCGCGACCCACTGGATAAACAATTTATCGGGGTCAGCCGGCAACAGCGTGCGTCCTGTGAGCGATTCGTAGTTTGCGGTAAGATCCGCGATCACCTCTGCGCTGTCCGTCGGTACAAACTGATAATCAGTCGCTCTGCTCATCCGATATACTCACCTCCACCGTTAATATCATCCTGCCGTCCGCCGATTTCTCAAAATACACATCATCGAGCTTTGCCCGCAGCTCAAACTCTTCGAGCGCGTCCGAGATCTCCACGAAAGCCATAGCTTCCGCAACATCGATAGGCTTGTCCACAAACTCCATCGGCAGCCCGAATTCTCGGTGCATCGGCGCCGTCCCTCGCTTGGTATTGAGCAAAACGGCAATGTTCTGCAGCACGGAAAGCGGCTCGCTGCCCTGCTGTAAAACCAGCGAATAATCATCGCCGGCGCTTACCTTGTACGACATTGCCCCGCCTCCTTACTTGTTGTATTCCTTGAGGGATATCGCCACCCCCGCGGTTATGAGCTCCGATTTCTTGCCGTAAGTTTTCGCCGTAACTGTAAGATTGGTTATCACCCAGCGATAGTTTCCTATTGCCTTTTTTCCGATAACAAGCTTAAGCGTTTTGCCGCTCTTTTTGTAATCCTTAAGCTTTTGCAGTTCCTCCTCGACATCAACGCCGAGTATCGCCGAAAGCGTCATGTTAAATGAGATCGTGTCCGCGTTGTTTCCCGTAAACTCAATTATCTCGTTTCCGCAATGCCGCTTGTGACTGCCAAACGACGCGGAGCTGCTTATCGTAAGCCCCGTAAAAGTTTCGACCTTATTCGCGGAAACCGTGAAAACCACCTTTCCAAGACTTCCGACCTTCACGTCAATCCCCCCATGATGATGCCGTCGCCGTTAAAATCATCGTTGTATTCGCACATCACGGTCTGCCCGATAAAAGGCAGCCAGCCGTAAACCCTCACCGTAATTTCGTGCGTGTGTGAGTTGTCCGGCGAAACGCCCCCTATCTCGTCGGGGTGACTGTTGGTGTATTCCGCGCCGTTATTCAGCCCCCTGTCCGCCGAAGCGTGCTTCTCGCTGACGTCCCATTTCTTCCCGTCAGACGTCAGCGAAAGCGTAATAAAAGAGGAATGATTGAGAACAGGCAGCCAGTCCGAAACGATGTCCACATCGGGAAACTTGACCCTTGCCATCCTCCTTTTAACGTCCACTACTGTGACCGTACCTATCCTAAACATTGTCAACCTCCGTAAAGTATCTGATTTACCCGCGCCTGCACCTGCTCGTAGCTGTGCCCTGCGGCTTCCAGCAGCTCCTTGCGCTTAGGATATACGTCCCATTCGCCGCGGATGACCTGCATAGCAAGCTGCTGTATCTCGTCGTCACTGTCCGCCTTGCCGCCGCTCGTGCTCTCGCTTTCCGAAAGGCACTTTCTAAGCGTGACCTGCGTGGTGTATCCGCTGGAAGATATGCTGTGCTTTGCCGTCTTGATGATGTATTTTCCGTCGCCAAAACCAAAATCGCACAATTCCACCGTATTTCCCGCCGCAAGCTTCGGGTCGCCCGGGAACGTAAACGTCCCCGTTATCTCAAACTTGTTGTGCAGGCGGAGCAGCTTGTGCGCAAGCTCCTGCGCTTCCGCCTTGCTCGATACCCTCTGCCGCACCTGCAGACATTGCTGATTGTCGCTGTTTTCGTTGTAATTGTCCGCGTATTCGGTGGCGGATATGACCGTGCCGCTCGTTGTGGTGTAGGATACCCTGCAAGAGGTGTAGCAGTTGTTTGTGCCCGTGGACAGCTTGTACTTGGTATAGCCGCCCTCCTCGCCGTACTTTATCTTTTTTACAGCCTTTTTGCCCTCATATGCCGCTTGGTCAAACACCACAAGTATGTTATTGGTGGCTTTGAGTGAGCACCCGGCGTTGTGGCACAGCTTTTGCAAAAATGCAATGTCGGATGTCCGATACTGCTCCACGCGGGAATACTTTGGATTGTACCCGCTCTCAAAAAGCACGCCCATCCTGTTCTGCCGTGCGATCTCACCCGCGATCTCCGAAAGCGTGATATTTTCCCACGACTTTGACTTTAAGGTCTGCCGCACGGTGTTGCTGTATGACAGCGACGTAGCCTTTATCGTAACGGTCGCAGGCGGACCTTGCGCGTCTATGCTGTCAAGCTCAAACTGCCCGCAGTCAAGCACAATATCCTTGCCGTCATTGTTGCCGTTTCGGAGCACGATAACAGCGGAAATTTTAAGCCCTTTGCCCGTCTGAACTTGCTTTGTATCTGATTTCGCGCTGCTTGATTTTTTGGCCGCCGAGGAACTCGAAGAGGCGGACGAAGAACCGCTGCCCCCGCCCACGGATTTAAGGTTGTTGCCCTTAATATATCCCGTTTTCCCCGAATAGGAGATTTTCGCCCAGCTCGAATAAAACCCGTGCACCTCGACAATAGTGCCGTAGGGCAGTTTGCCGATGACCTTGTATTTCTCGCCCGCTCCCTTTCGGATGTTTACGCCTGTCGAAGCGGTGACTTTGTACCTTGGGTTATCGCTGTTGGTGCTTGAGGACCCCGACCCCGAAGCCGCAGACGTACTTGTGCCGCTTTCCGGCGCGGCAGATATCACCGAGCCGCCCAGAGCACCGCCCTCAATTATGCTGTTAAGCCATTTCCGCAGCCATTTGCCGTCGCGGTCCGCTACCTTTATCTGCAGGTCGTCCGCCTCGTCCTCCTCGTTGTCCACATACTCAAACGATATGTACCCTTTGTTGACGTAAACCGTGATATCCACGCCGCCGAGTACGACCTGCGTTTCCGCGCGGCGCGCAAGATATTTGTCGCTCATCCGCTCGCCCTCTTCCACGGCGGCAGATCGTCCGCCGATATCCGCTCTTCAACCTCGGGGACATCAAGGACCGCTCCCGCCGAAAAGATGTAAACCTCGCGGTATTCGGGGTTTGCGTTAATAAGCACGTCCGTAAACTTAACATCGCCGTACATTTGGTAGGCAATGCCGTCCCACATATCGCCCTGCTTTGTCGTGTATGTGCTCATGCGTACACACTCCTTTGCCTGTCGATGCCCGCTTCCTCCAGTGCGTCCTTGACCATGTCCACAAGCCGCTCGGACATCTCCTGCAGCTTATCCTCGGTCGTGCCGCTCACCTCTCCGTTTATCACAAACTGCGGTGATATAGTGATTTGAGCTCCCGCGCCGCCGCTGCCAAAAAGCAGCGCCTTGGTGTTGTCGGCGTCGATAACTCTTTCCCCGCCGCGCATCGCCACAAGTTCCGGTCCTTCCTCGCCCACAAGGGCAATGCCAGATTGAGCCGACGATGTGCCGGATGCATACTGCGGTATATTGTCAAATTCGCGAAAACCGCGAACGCTCCCCTCATATGCCTTATCGGATGCGCTTGCTCCCGCCAGCGCCTGTGCCGCGGCCGCCGCAACTATGTCCGCCGCGTCGGTGACCGAGCCCTTTCCCGCAAGGATAGCGTCGGCGTATGCCTGTATCGTAGCCTTTGCCGCCTCTTCCGCCGTGTCGCTCATATTCATGCCTTCCACGGCGTCCTCCATATCGCTGACGATGCCATCCATCGTGTCATTGATATCGACCTTGTAATCGGCAAGAGACCTCGACACCTGCTCCTGCGCCTTTTTCTGCTCCTCAAAATTCGCGACCATGGTTTGCAGCTCCTCGTCGGTAGCGTCCGCCATGCCCGCGATCACGTTTACGGAGTCCTTTGAGCCGTCCGCAAACGATGCTATAATATCACCCAATCCCTCAATATCGCCCGTCCTCTTGGACAGCGATTCGAGGTTGTAGTTGTAGTTGTCCCAGTATTCCGCCTGCGATTCCAGCGCGGTGTTTATGGTGTCAATGCTTGTCGGCAATGTTTCCTCGGCGTTGGTCCAGAGATTGTACTGCCCATTAACGCTGTCATAAGCCGCCTGATATGCGTCGTTGTATGCCTGCAAAAGCGTGGCCGTCTGCTCCGTGACATCACTCACCGCAATAGACACCGCGTCATATGCAGATACTGTCTGTTCAGACGCACCTGCTACAATGTCGCTGTATTCGATGCCTACGCTCTCGCATTCCGCAATCGCCGCATTGACCTCTCTTAAGTCGTTAAGGACTTTCTGCCGCTCTTCAGTGGCTTTGTCTAAGTCTTGAGTATAGTCGCTCGCACCAAATATATTGGAAAGCGCTCCCCAAGCTCCATAGTCTTGAACGTATTCAATAAAATTTCTCTCACGGAAATACGCCTGCTCGTAAGCAACCTCTGCCTTTTCGGCCTGCTCCTGCAATTGCTGCTGTTTTATCGTCAGCTCCGCAAGATTATCCTGAGCCGCCTTGTACTTTGCCTGTATGCTATCAGAGCCTGCTGCTCTGTCAATGGCTGCGGAAAGGCCGTCAAGCTTGTTGGTCGCATTTTCAACATTAATGTCAAGCGAGGGATACAATGCGTTCAGCTTTTCGAGAATAGGCTGCATAAGGGCTTCCTTATGCGCCGCCGTTTCCGAGGATGCGGCAATATCCTTAAGTTTTGCCGCCAGTATTTGTGCCTGCTCCTGCTGTTCCGCAATGGAGTCCGTGCCCTCGTTATAAGAGGACAGGAGCTCCGACGTGGAGTCATGTAGCGAATCTATCTCCGTATATAGCTCCGAAACGGAAAACGACTGCTGCTCAATGGTCGATGTTGCCTCGTCAAGGTCGTATTTAAGTGCCCGCGCTTGATCGGAGGTTTCGCCGTAGGTATCGCAAGCTGTCTGATATTCGCTGTTAAGCTGCTCGACCCTATCCTGCTGCTCCTGCGATGCCGTCGTAAGTGTCAGCGTTTCGAGCCGTGCCGCCTTGGTCGCCTCGGAATAGCCGATAAGCCCCGCCGTAAGCGCAACTACCGATAACGCGATAATGCCCGCAGGGTTCGCAAGCATTGCCGCGTTCAGTTTCATCTGCGCTCCCGCCGCCGCAAACTGCGCCGCCGCATTTTTTGACAGGTTGACGTTAAGCAGCATAAGCAATCCGTTTTCGCTGGCCTTTAAGCCGATACCCGCCGCCGAAAGAGCATTGGATATCTTTTTTGCCGCCGAAAACGCAACATATCCCGCTACAACAACTCCGATCTCTGCGCCGACCGCCATGATGCCCTTTACTACAGCGGGATTTTCCTCGCAGAATTCGTTGATGCCGGTCATAATCTGTGTGCCTGTCTGAGTAAGCCTGCGAAGCTCATCTTCATACAGACTGCCGACAGTCATCTTAAGACCGTCGGTGGCAGAATCAAGCAGTGTAACATCGCCCTGCAGGTTGTCAAGCTTGATGTCGGCCATCTTCTGCGCCGCGCCTGAGCAGTTGTTTATCTTCTCGGTAAGGGATTGAAAATCCTCGTCCGAGGCGTTGATCATTGCAAGCAGACCGTTGTATCCACGCTGTCCGGCAATCGCCATGGCGTTCTGAACCCGCTCCGCCTCGGTCATCTGCTCAAAGTATCCGCGCAGCTCCTGTATTGAGTCAGAAAACTCGTCAATAGTGCCGTCAGCATTTACCGCCGAGTATTCAAACTCTCCAAAAGCATCTGCTGTAAGGGTCGCGCCATTAAGCAAGCCGTTGAATGTGTTTTTCAGCGCGGTAGCTGCAACAGAACCCTTGACGCCGGCGTTAGCCATAAGACCGACACCGACCGAAACATCTTCAATGCCGTATCCGAGCGCCCCGGCTATCGCACCAGCACTTGAAAATGTCTCACCCATTGTGGCAACGCTGGTGTTGGAATTGGCTGCAGTAGCCGCAAGCACATCTGCAAAATGCGCGGTATCCTTAGCAGTAAGCCCAAATGCAGTCAGATTATCTGTAACGATATCCGATACAAGCGCCAAATCCTCGCCGGAAGCGGCGGCAAGGTTTATCATGCCGTCCATGCCGGAAAGCATTTCGCTTGCGTCCCAGCCCGCCATACCCATGTAGGTCATAGCCTCGGCCGATTGGTTCGCCGTGAATGCAGTATCAGCGCCGAGCTGCTTTGCTTTCGCCGACAGTTCTTCCATTTGCAGAGCATTTGCGCCTGAAAGAGCCTCAACGGTACTCATCGTCCCGCCGAACTCCATCGACACATCAATGCAGTCCTGATATGCGTCCGCGATTTTATTCAGCGCGGTGCCGATTCCCGCTGCTGCTAAAGCCGCTCCGACAGTTTCAAACGCCGTTGCGCCGGCGTCGCCATACTGCTTTGCTTCCTCGGCTGCCTTTTCTTCCTGCTTTGTCAGCTCTTCGACCTGCGCCTTCAGACGGTTGCTCTCGCCCGCAAGCTGTTCCATGTTAATGCCCGCTTCGGAGAGCTTCTGCCCCATCTGCTGTAAGCGCTGATTTTTGTCCGCAATGGCCTGTTCTGTGTTCGCAATGCGGTTTTTCAGTTCGACTTCTTTTGCCGCAAGCTGCGCTTCCTGCGCCGTGGTGTCCTCGGTGCTTTCCTTGAGCTTTGCAAGTCCGCTTTGAGTGATTTCGAGCTGTTTTTGGTATGTAGCAAGCTGCTTTGTAGTCCGCTCAATACCCGCCTGCTGCTTTTGATATGCCGCAATATCACTCTGCTGCTTGTTTAGCGTCTGTATCTCCTTTTGGGTCGCCGTAAGTATCTTTTGGGCAGAGTTAAACGTTCCCCTAAAGGTTTCGCCCATCTTTGCGCCGAGCTTAAACAGCATTTCATACTGCTTTTCCATTCATCCAACGCCCTTTCTTACTTTTCCGTTTCCTTGATGAGATCATTGTGCGCCACGATCCACCGCTGTATCTCTTTCAGCGGCTGTGTCAGCCAAAATGAAATGGGCGCATACCCGCACTTTGCCAGCACGAGGATATTACGCCTCAGCGTTTCAACGTTGCAGCTCCCAGCAAGAAAAAACGTGCTCTGTTTCTCACTTGGTCAAAGTCTTTGATGGGGATTTTATAAAAGAAATCTACGCCGACAGGCTTTGTACAAGCCTTGGCAGCTACACGAATAAGGTAGTTCCCATCGTTGATAGCCCCGAAATACATGGGCTTTCTCAGCATTCCAAGCTCCTCCTCAATATTCAGCGCATCCGCGCCTGTCAGCTTATCGAAGTCAAACGCCAGCTCCGTTATCTCTTCGCCGTTGTAAAGCACGGGCTTTGAAAGGCGCAGCACATTCTCAACGCTGGTATCCGCCTGCTTGGCAAACTCTTTTTCCACGAGCTCATCCATGCTCTCGACCTTTTCAATGTCAGCCGTCTTTGCCATATTCAAAATTCCTCCTTAAATATAAAAGCTGTCCCCTGCACAGCGCAGGGAACAGCAATCATTATGTGTATTTAGGACATACCCAGACACTTGCGGATCTCCGCCGCGCGGTCCTTGCCCGTGTGGTCGATGTAGCGGAAATTCAGCGGGTCATACTCGCAGAGCTTCTTGCCGTTCGCGTCTATCTCCGCATAGTAGTGCACCGCATATTCGCCGTTCACCGAGATCGGCGACGCGTTCTTGACGGTGCCGCCGGTCAGCTTCTTGGGAACAACGCGCATGATGATCTTTTTCTGTTTTGTTTCCAGCTCGCCGCCGCTGTAGTTGTAATGCTGGTCAGCACGCCACAGTGAGAGCGTGTGGACGCGCTCCTCCGCAAGGGCATATGCCGCCTCGTTTGTGTGGTTAAACTTAAACGTGGTGGTCATTGCCTTGAGATGTGCCGCCACAGGGACCTCGATCTCGCCGAGAACACCCGCGCCGCTTACGCTAAAGACTTCGTTCTCAAAGTCGGGCAGGTCGACCTCCGCCACGCCGTAAAACATCTTTTCGTCCTCATATACCGAATAGGCGATTACGCCCTCGTCAACACCATTAGGCATTTAAATTTCTCCTTTCGTTAAGAGCCGAGCGCAGCTTCCAGCATATCCACGCTGTACTGGACGTGCATATCTATCTGCTGCGCGGGAATAGGCGATGCCGCCTGACAGTCAAGGCGGAACATACCGCCCATAAGGTTGGTCACGGGGTTAAGCTCGTCGGAATATGCGATCTCGCCGCCGTAAAGCTTTCCCTCCGCCGTAAGTCCGTTGAGCCATGCGTTAAACGCATTGATGATAGCGTCGCGCAGCGCGGGCGTAAGCGGCTTGTCGATGTACTGCCAAAATGTATTGATAAACGTGTTGCATATCCAGTCCTGCACGCGGTTCGTGCATATAAACATCCTCGCAACATCGGAAGATTTGGGATAACAGCCGAGATAGTTCCCCCAAAGGGTCCATCCGCCGTTGTTGAGTACGGTGACAACTCCCGCGGAAACGCTGATAATATCAGCCTGCGGAAGCGACAGAGTAACCTCGGTGCCGTCCGCGCACACCGCAGCGGTGATGGATATCTCCTTGTTCGACGGCGACTCATACGGGCAGTCTGCGTTGTCGGAGTCAACCTTTGCGATAAGGCCGCACACGATAACCGACAGGTTAAACAGGTAATCGCCGTTTTTGACCATCGGCCAGCATACGATCATATCCTCGCTTGTGTAGCCGTTATCGTTTTTGCACTTAAGTACCTTTGAGTAGTCGCCGGCTGTATTTGTGTCGATATCCACGACAGCCTTCGCGCGGAAAAGTCCGTTGATGCTCGGTGCTTTCGCCGCCATCACCGCCGCGACCGCGGGCGTAGACGACCATCCGGGCGCGCAAAGCAGATCGGGGACTATGCCGACCGCACTGCGGCACATCTCCACAGTTTCAACCGCTGTTTCAACGGTTTCGGCGGTTATCGCCGAAAGGTCTGCCACGTCATACCCGACCTTAAACTTGTCTGCGCTGTAACTTGCCGAGGTCGAGAGGATCTCAATGCACAGCGCCTTGTCGGTGTAGTATGCTTCAAAATCCACGCCCCTTGTCAGAGCCACAGAGCCCGCCGAAGCAGCCACCGTAAGCCCGTCGTTGATGATAGCGTCCGCAGTGATCTCGATGATGTGGTCGACCGCCGTAAATTCCGCTGCCTCAACTGCCTTCTTGTGCTTTGCGGGGTCATAGATGTTGTAGAAAATTGCGGGCGACATACCCATCATCTTGTGGTATGCATACATTGCCTGACAAAGGCTCCACTTAGGTGTGCCGTCCCCGTTCCTCCACTCGTCGCTGTATCCGCCAAGTTCCTTTGCTTCCGCAAAGGATTCTGCAAGCTGGGGCTTGCCTGTGTATCCCTTGCCGCGATGGCAGGGCCACGCGCCGATGAAATAAGGGATGCCGACCGCCGCGGTCTGCACCGCAACAACGCCCGTATCGTCCTTGTATGTGTTTATGCCATGTCTTAAAGCCACAGTTAATCCTCCTTACCCGTGATTTTCTTGATAAGCGCGGCATACGGGATGTATATTCCGCGCTTTTCCTTAAGGTCGTTCTTCGCTTTTGCGATATCGCGGTCTGCGACAATAAGCCGCTCTATCTGCGGATACTGCTCCACAGCGCCGCCGAGCGAGCTCACCGCATCAGCCTTTGAGCCCGCAAAGATCCTGCCGTTTGTCACCGCGCCGCGTATCGAGGGTCCTAAGTAGACCCATACCCTCGGCTCGTCCGCCGCAGGCGGCTTTTCCTGCTCGGGCTCAGGCGGTGCGACCTCATTCACGGCTTCAACGTTTTTTTCAAAAACCTCGTTTTTCCTTGCCAAAGAAATCAACCTCCCTCTGTATTGGTTTGATGTGGAATGTGCCTATCATTTCTCCCGCAAAATACGGCGCGGTATCATCGGGATAAACGACCGATTCGACGCCTTCGTGCTCGTCAAGCACAAATTCTTTGCCTATCTGCACCTGTTCAAGCAGCCGCTCCTGCACCCTGTCCATAAGGTTAAGGAGCATTACCGCTCCGTCCTGCTCGTCCTGCGAGTAAACGCAGAATATAAAGCGCACCGCCGCCGTGTATGCGGGGTTCGGGTAGCCATTCTCGCTCCGCTGGTGCTTGCTGTCGATAAACTGAACGATGATATACGGCGCAAGCTTTTTCGCCGAACTGCTGTCGGGAAGCCGCATAAGATAAACATCGGGGACACGGCTTTTTTCTTTCGTATCGCCCTTTTGGACGGCTTCGGGAAGCGCCATATTCTTCACCGCATCCTCGCAGAATGCTTTAAGCTCCTGTATAAGCTTTACTCTTGTCATCGTATCTACTGCCTCCAACCGTTAAGCAGCGCTGTAATTTCGTGCTCCATGCGCTCCTCGAAAACCCTGCGAACATTGTCGCCGATGGTGTTTGCAAGCTCTGGATTTGCCCCCATCATCTGAGGTACCGACGGACCGTACTCCTGCTTTATCGGCAGTCTGCTTGTCCCGTATCGCTCAAAAAGCCCGATGTGTCCGCTGTCCATCGTCGCTTTAAAAACGTGTTTAAGCGTATCCCCTGCGGAATTGCGCTTGACCTGCACCCTATACAGCCCCGAACCTGTGATTTTCGCGTTGAACCGTATAAGCGGGATATGATGTCCGCGGAACTTAAGCCCCACGCTTATTTCATCGCCGTTTTTTTCTATGTGCTGCGAGGATTTGGTATATTTCTTAAAGTCGGACGTGTTGAGCGTGTAGTCCTTGTTGACTTCCCGCGCCGCTGCCGCCGTGCCGCTCGTCGCAGCACGGGTCAGCGAGGAGCTCGCCGCCTTTTCGACTCCGCCGGGTATCCCCGCTAAAAGCTTAGTCGCTCTTTCGAGCGCCTTAGAGCCGCCCGAATCATCCGAAAGCGACACATTGACGATGCCCGAATAATTCCCGCCCGAATAGCTGTCACTCATCGTAGTACCTCAATTCCAGCGTAATAAGCCCCATCTCGCATTTCGATGTCACGACCGAGTACCTGCGGAAAAACGGCTTTCCCAGTGCCTCACCGTCGTCTATCTCAAAGATGTGACCCTGCTCGGGGATCACCCCGTCAAGGGCTTTCTCGTTGATGTACGCAACGGCGGTCACGAGATATATTCCCTCCGCATGGTCGCCCTGCACGACCGTCCTGTCGGACTGCTTGACCTTTTGGAGTATGAGAGGTATATCCCTATATACCTCTCCGTCATATTTCGCCGTATGGCTTTCCGCAAATTCCTCGGTATTCATCAGCACCTTTGCAATATCGGACTTTACCATGTCCTTAAAGCCCATTACTCGCCCTCCGCCTCATCGGGCAGTGCGTCGGCAAAAAAGTTGTCAAGCGCCTTGATAAGATCCTGCTTTGTCGCCGCCGCAGGGACATCAATGCCGTACTCATTTGCAATTGATTGCAAATCGGCCTTTGTGCTGTCCGCGCTGTACTGCGGTATGCCAAAATTATCGCCGCCGGCACTTTCGGCATTACCGTTGTCATTACTTTCGCCGCTCTCTTCGGGCTGTTCGCCGCCGAAAACGGCGGCGCCCACATTCTCCGCGATACCCTCGCGGATAAGCCTTGCCCCCAGCTCGTCATCCACCTCAAAAGGCGGGTCATGCGGAGATTTGGGCTTAATAATACCGTCGACCGCAAGGCCAAACGTCGTATTCATAATTTTTATCAGCATAGCGCCCTCCTATCAGCTTACTACCGCCGCCGCAAAGATGTACGGAGTGTAAAGCTTGGGCATTGCGATAGGTCTTGAGTACAGCTCGATAGCTCTTGTGTTGTGGGGATTGTCCACAAACAGCTTAGATACCCTCGACTTTGCAATCGTTGCAAAGTTCTCGCTGCCGTAGGGCATGAGGGTAACTGCGCTGTAAGCTACGCGGCCGCAGTTCGGGAATGTGACCATCGCCGCGTCCTTCGGGAAGTAACTCTGCGTCCTACCGTCCTTGTCCTCATACTTGTGGCCTACTACGATTACGCGCAGCTTATGGCCGCGGAAATTAAAAGAGCCAAGTTCGTTGATGCCGGGCGTCACGATATGCTCGTTCACGCTGCCGAAGTTTATCGCAAGATTTATGTCAAGCATCTTGCGGAGCTCTTCGTTTTTGTAAAAAACGTCCGCAACGTCTGTGCCGATAAGCAGGTCGGTGGGTGCCATGCCGCGGTCGGAAAGCAGTTCGCACATCGCGTGAACATCGCCGATGATATTTGCGTTAGCGCTGTTCCACTTGTTCTGCACGGTGTATGTATGCTCGGATACGCTGTCGTAAAACTGGATGTGCTTGACGTTGCCGGGGGTATTGATGTCAATGTACTCCTGCATGGTAATTGCGTTGTTCTGCATTACCTGTGCACACATCCACTCGATACGGCGGCGCGTTCTCATTTCAAGGTCCACAAGGTCTTCCGCAAGCAGGCGTATTGCTCTCTGCGCGGGTGTAGACCCTGTCACAAGCGGCTCGCCGAAACCGCGCTGCGCCAGTTCATCAGCTGTAAGCGAGCGCTTTTCGGCAATGTATGCCGGTCTGAATTCCGACATTGTGTAGCCGCCGCGCTCTACCGCAATAGCGCCGCCGCGCTCGGGCACGAAGTTTGCAAGCTTGCGCTGGCCGCCCTTCTTGTATTCCACGAGCACCGAGTCTTCGGTGTGGATATCGTTTATGCCGGTGTTAAAATAACGATCGCTGAAAAACATCGTTTCGGGCTTCGTGTTTTCGAGGATGCTTTCCAGCACATAAGATTTTGTAATATCTATATTTACAGCCATATTGCCCTCCTGTTTTTAGTTAGAGTCTGCGGCGGTAAACTCGATGCCGTACTTGCGCAGGGTATCCTTGTCCGCCTCTGTCATCTGATAGCTCTCTTTGAGGATGATCCTATTTGTGTTAAAAAGCCCGCCGATGTATATCGTCGTGTTTACATCCTCGTCCTTGGGCACGGTGATGTCATCGGTAAGGATGCCGTAAGGCTCAAGCACCTCGCTGTCGCTTTCCGAAGATGATGCCGCCGTGCCGAGGATAACTAACGTGCCGTCCTTAGAGGACTTTGCAAGCACCGTGCCGCGCTTAAGCTCTCCTGTGTTCTTGCGGAGCTTACCCGTTCCGACCCTTAACGCAGGGTCGGTGCCCGCGATAAGGTTGTCGGCGGAAACAGCGCCAAGCTTTTTAAGCAGTTCAGTTGTCATATCACTCACCCTCCTTCAGTATGCCGGCGATAAACTCGTCTACCTCGTTCTTCACCTTTTCCTCGTCCTCGCCCTTGCCGGTGATGTCGTCCTGCGGAGCTACCGCCTTAACCTTACCCGCGCCCGAATTCTCATAGTCTGCATTCATATCCGCAAGAAAATTCGCGCCCTTCTTTGCGTTCTCCGTCATCGCCTTGTAAGCGAGTTCTTCCGCCGTGCACGGGTTCTTGTACTTCGCGTCGGCAAGGAGTTCGGGGCTTACCTGTCCGGCAATAGCCTCGATCTTCTCAAGCCTCTCGCGCTCCGCCTTGAGCGCCGCCTGCACCGCCGTATCTGCCGTGTTCGCGTTTTCTCCTGCAATGGAATTTCTTATCTCTGCCTCAATACTTGCGGCAAGCGTCGGATTTTCCTTCTGCAGTTCAGCAAGATTTTCTGCCATGATCGTTTTACCTCCCTCATTTGTGTTGTTTGGAATTGTATTTGCATTCCCCGCGCCGATGTCGGCGTCGGGCATTAATGCTGTGTTTTCTGTGCCCTGTTCGTGCATTGATGTAACAGGGATATATTCGGGGCAAAGCGCTCCGTGCAGCTTTATACAGCTGTCGTTGACATACAATGCCGTCCTGTCCGCCGAAGCAGATATCTTGACATTGCTTTCCCCCTCGACAAGCTCGTCCACAAAGCCCTGCTCCTTTGCTTCCGCTCCCGTCATAAAGGTTTCTGCGGACATCATTTTAAGGAGTTCCTCTTCGGTTTTCCCGGTCTTGCGCTTATATGCCGCCGCGATTGCCTTGTCGTATGAGTCATACATTGCCGCCTTGTTTCTCAGCTCGTCCGAGTTATAATATCCGAACAACATCCCCGCCGCTTTGTGTATCATGATAAGCGAACCCTCGGAAGCCTTGACCTTATCCGCCGCGCACATGATGTGCGAGCCCGCCGACATTGCCACGCCGTCAACCGTGCAGGTTATCTCCATGCCGCTCCGTGAAAGTTCGCGGAGTTTGTTGTGTATGACTATTGCAGTGTTGCAAGAGCCGCCGCAGCTGTTGAGCCTTATGTTAAGCGATTTGCATTTCGATATCTTTTCGAGGTCTGCTAAAATTTCGTCCTGAACAATAAACTTTTCTTTCGACGGCTTTCCAAGCGAATAATCGTAAGGTCTGCTGCTCACCACATCACCGTAAAAGGTAAGTTCCGCGCTTCCCGTTTCCGTCTGCGCGTTTATCGCATATCCGTCGTACTTTGCTGCTAAAAACGGTGCCGATTTACTTGTTTTCGGCATTTCCGCCATCCCCCTTCTTTTCTGCCGGAACCGTAATGACGTTCTTCATCAGCTCGTTCTCCGCCGCAAGAGCCGCCATATTGTCCTCCCAGTTTTCGCCGTAGTATTCCCTTGTGATTTGCTCGTTTGTCTTCCAGCCCTGCTTTACGAGCATTGTGTTTGCATTAGCCTCCTTCAAGGGGTCGAGCTGCGTCTGCGCGGGACCGTCCCAGCGCGCACCGCACCATGCCGCTCTGATAAGGGGGTCATCAAAAAAGCCCGGGGCAAGTATTCTCCCGCGCGCCACTGCTTCCGCAAGCCAAACCTCATAAACGGGCTGGCAGAAATCATTCACAAACCACGACCGCCGCATTTTAATGACTTCCCAAGCTTCTTCGATCGCGCCCTTTGATGCCGAATAGGACGCCGTGAACTCTTTCAGCAGGACTTCGTGCGGCATTTCAAGCGCCGCGCCTATCTGCCGCGTTATCGCATTTGTAAAGGTTTCAAACCCTGCCGTCGGAATATTCGGGTTTCCGAATACGATTTTTTCGCCCCTTTTAAGCTTTGTAATGTTGCCGGGCGCCATCTCACGGTCGATATCATCCTCGAATTCGTCGTTTTCGTTTTTGTCGTAATTCGGCATGGATGTGGAGTCTGTATCGGTTTCTACCCATCCCGTAAAGTAGGTCTGTATGATGGCCGCCGTCAGTTCGCTTTCTGTGTACCTGCGGTTCTGCAAAAGCATTTCGATAACCGGCGCCAAATAGGTAACGCCCCGATATTGATCGGGGCGTTCTGCGTCCATAATTTGCAGTACATTCGGCAAGCCCGTTTTTTCGCTTACCGCCTCAACACGCTTCCATTCCGTGTCCTTTCCTGTGTATGAGTTGGGATAGTTGTTGCAGATGTGATAAGCCACCACTCTGCCGCTCTCATTGACCTCAATGCCGTCATGGACATCATTATCGCCGTGCTTACCTTCCGTCGCGGAAAAGATACCGTAAGATATCGTGCAGTTTGGCGTGCACACCCTGTCCGCCTCTATAAGCTGGATACAGAGTGAGTACGGATTGAGAACGGTCGGCTCCTGCCGCTTGAGCAGTACAAATACATCGCCGCTCATCAGCCACGACATGACCGCAAGCTGCTGGAGCTCGTAAAAATTGTTGACCCCGAGTGCGTCGCAGGACATCTTGTTCAAGCACCACGCGCGGAATTCCGCCTCTGTCCGCTTGCACCATTTATTTGCTTCCACCGCCGAAATGCCAAGGAGCTCATTATCCAAGCAGCATTTCATCCGCAGCCCCGGGCCAACTATCTTCGTGCGGTTTGTGTTAACGGCCGCCGCCGCTATCGGGGATGCCATGTAAAGCATTCTCCCCCTCTGCCGCATCGTGGCGTTGTGAAAATCAATATCTTCGGTCGGTGCACCCGAACGGGCAATAAATGCCTTTAACGCCCGTTTTGTCAAGGATGCACCAGCGTCACCATAGCCGCTCATTTTATCCCCCCCTTTTTGGAAATAACAAAGGCACGCCCTATTAAAGACGTGCCTTTATGC
>CAVIFG010000006.1:0-21974 GCA_963641955.1 Escherichia coli | reverse complement strand
GCATGAAAAAGCCGTTCGGCACGATCACGAGCCGCAACGCGGCAATGCGCTGGACGAGGTGCTCTGCGTGTGCGACATCAACTCCGAGCTTATCGGAGAACTCCGCGACGAGCTGCACGAACGCTCCAACGAGATACGCAACACCGAGCTTGAAACGGAGCAGCCCGAGGACGAGGAGCAGCGCGAGGCGGCGGAGGATAGGATAGCCGCGCGGGACGATGACGAAGCCTTTGACGACAGGATGCGCTCCGAAGCGGTGAAATTCGCCGACGACGGGATAAGACCCGAGCGCGACCGCACCATGCTTGCGGGCATGGAGGAAACGGCGCAGTCGTCCGTCCGCAGAATGGAGTACCTCGAGCGCGAGCGCAGCACCAAGGAGCGCGTCGCGATAGAGCGCATCCCCGTTACGAAAATGGACGCGGACAGGTTCGATTTTCTGCTTCGGCGCAGAAGCGCGGAAGAGGAAGAAACGGCGGAACATCCCCATAATAAGGAGGATAACGAATGACAGAACTGATAAAGCAGGTGCTGGAGGAATATGAATGGAAGTATTCCGAGAGCGGAGGCGTTCTGCGCATCGAGGTGGACGGCGAGAATTCGTCGTGGTCATCCTTTGTGCGGACGGAGGGCAGCGACAGCTTTTCCTGCTACGCGGTGCTTCCCGTAAGGGCGGAGAAGGACACGCTTGTAAGCGTTATGAAGCTGCTGCACGACATAAACTATGCCGTGCGGATAGGCAGCTTTGAGATAGGACTTTCCGACGGCGACGGGCAGATAATGCTCAAGACCTGCGGAATACTTTCGGAAAGCCTTATAAAGAACGATCCCACCGAGGCAAAGGAGATCATCCGCAGGGTGATCGCCTACAATATGCTGACGATGGATTTCTACGCGCGCCACATCATCAAGGCGATATGCGGCGGCGAGGTCGATCTCGGCACGATACTTAACAGCGGCAAAGAAAATGAAAGGGGTGAACAGATTTAACGCCGGCACAGCCGAGCGCTTAAATCAGACAGCATGGCAGAATATTTATCACCGGGCGTATACGTTGAGGAATTTGACAGCGGCTCCGTACCTATGGAGGGCGTTGGCACAAGCACCGCAGGCTTTGTGGGCGTTGCGGAAAAGGGCCCCGCGGAGGGCGCTCCCGTTCTGGTCACTAACTTTGCGGATTTCAGACGCATTTTCGGCTCCTACCTCTCCGAGCGCGAGTTCGGCGAGTACCGCTATCTTGCGTATTCCGTGAACCAGTTCTTCACAAACGGCGGCACACGCTGCTTTATCAAGAGAGTCGTTCCCACGGACGCCGCATATGCGGGCAGCACGGAGGACGCTAAGTCCGCTCCCGTGGTCATCTTCGCGAAGAACCCCGGCGCATGGGGCAACAAGGTTACCGTAAAGGTAGCTCCCTCCGTAAGCTTCAAGACGCAGATCCTTGAAATCGTAAAGGCTGCGAACGATAAGGATGCGAAGTACCGCGTAAAGAACGCTTCGGGTATCGCCGAGGGCGATGTCATCGCGTTTACGGACGGCACAGCTTATGTCGAGAATGTTGTTACAGCAGTAGACGGAAACGTTATCTCCCTTGCGAAGCCCTTTGACGAGGGCGTTGTTGACACCAATCTTGTTCCCAAGAAGATCATCGGCGTATGCACGGCGGATATCGAGGTATCCTACGACGGGCAGGTAGAGAAGTACGAGTTCGTTACGATGAACCCCGCTTCCCCCGACTACATAAACACTAAGCTCGCGAAGAGCGATCTTATCACCGTAAATGCCGTTCAGCAGGCTGAACCCGTTTCCGTTTACGAACTGTTCACAGGCATGAAGCAGGGCGGCGAGGCGCTTATCAATCTCTTCGGCGGCACAAACGGCACCGCAGGCGCACTCAGCGCAGGCGATTTCATCGGCGAGGACAAGGGTCCCGGTAACCGCACAGGTATTCAGGCGTTCATCGACAACAGCGATGTAAGCGTAATGGCTGTCCCCGGCGTTACCGACCCGAACGTTCAGATGAGCCTTGTTGCACACTGCGAGAACGCAGGAAGCAGATTTGCTATCCTCGACCTCCCGAAGGATGTAAAGGGCGTTAACGACATCATCGCACAGCGCGATATTTTCGACACATCCTATGCGGCGATGTATCATCCGTGGGTAAAGGTGTTCGATCCGCTCACCAAGAATTCCGCGGCGATACCTCCGTCCGGTTCTGTTGCAGGCATATTCGCACGCTCCGACAACTCCCGCGGAGTATGGAAAGCTCCCGCAAACGAAGTCGTAAGCGGCTGCGTCGGCCTTGAATGCACATACACCTCCGGCGAGCAGGATATCCTCAATCCCCGCGGCGTAAACCTCATCAGAAGCTTCCCGGGTCAGGGTATCAAGGTGTGGGGCGCGAGAACCCTCAGCTCCAACGGCCAGTGGAAGTACATAAACGTAAGACGCCTGTTCATCTTCCTTGAAGAATCCATCAAGGCGAACACGAACTGGGTAGTTTTCGAGCCGAACGATACCACGCTTTGGCTGCGCGTAAAGCGTACAATAGAAGTGTTCCTTTCCGGTATGTGGAAGAACGGCGCGTTCGCGGGCGGCTCCGAGGACGAGGCTTTCTTTGTAGACATCGGCCCGAACACCATGTCGAAGGACGACATCGACAACGGCAGACTTGTCTGCGTTATCGGCGTTGCGCCCGTCAAGCCTGCTGAGTTCGTTGTATTCAGACTTACTCAGAAAACTTCCGATTCTTCGGCAGAGTAATTGAAAGGAGCATGAAAAATGGCACTTGAACAGTACCCCTACAAGAACTACCGATTCAAGGTTGAGGTAGACAGCGTTATGGTGGCGGGCTTCAGCGAAGTTTCGGGCTTTGACGCAACGATAGACGTTATCGAATACCGCGAGGGCGACGCAGTGGTGAACACACCGAGAAAGCAGCCCGGCCTTGTAAAATACAGCAACATCACCTTTAAGCGCGGAGTTATCGACGACATTGATTTCTTCACATGGATAGAGGAAGCCTTCTCCGGCAACCTTACAAGAAAGACCATTGTTGTAAACCTGTGTGATGACACCGACGCGGTTGTGGCTTCGTGGCAGATAATCAACGCATGGCCCGCAAAGTACACGGGACCCGACCTCAACGGTCTTGGCTCCGAAGTTGCGGTGGAAACCATCGAGTTTGCACACGAGGGCTGCAGCAGACTTGCTGTCTGATAACTGATCTCTACGCACTGCATCGCATGGAACGGTGCAGTGCGCTTTGTGCTTTATTAACGAAATGGAAGGAGGGGCGGCATGAACAGCGTAAAGCCGTTTCAGCCCAGACAGGGGCTGAAACCCACGGTGCGGAAAATATCCTCGCTGGACGAAACGCCGTCCCCGTTTCCGTTCGAGCGGGACAGCGAACTTACGTTCAAGGCGGAGCAGCAGGGCATGGGAGAAATGCTGTTCATGCTGCTTGAGGCGCTGAGGCAGTTCCGCGCGCAGAGCGCCACCAACATTTCCGTCGGCGGGAGCACTACGGTGGTTCGGCAGAATATCTGCAATATCATAAACAATTTCCGCGCGGCGGCTTACGGAAGTACTGATATCCGACTGCGGTCGCTTATAAACAGCCTTGAAAGCAGCTTTGCGGGGGGGAGCACGGTTTCCCTTGAGCAGACAGAGGAGCTTATAAACAGCGTAGGGAGCTGCCTTAATGACTTTCGGCAGTATTCGCGGCGCAACGCTTCCGTTTCGCAGATAACCGAAAATATACTGAAAAGCTCCGAAAAGGACGCGCGGAAGTATATTTCGGAATTAAAAAAAAACTTTGAAATAAGCAATTCCGCGGCGCAGTTTCTGAGCGTGTTTGCGGAGGGCACGGATGTCCGCTTCGGCGGGGCAGAGCGTGTTGGAATTACGGAGCGGCATGATATATCCGAGCGGAATTTCTCTTCGGATACGCTGGTCTATTCCCTCGGCGGGAATGGCGAAAACGCTGTACATAACACGCAGATCTCCCGCATTAACGAAACCGAAAAAACATTCGGTGCGCCTACCGATGGCAGGAATACTGAAAACATCGTAAACAACACGCAGACTTCCCACTTCAACGAAACTGAAAGGACTTTCGGCGTGCCTGTCGGCGGCGGGAATACTGAAAACATCATAAACAACGCGCATATCTCCCACCTCAGCGAAACCGAAAAAAATTTTGGCGCGTCTGTCAACGGCGGGAATATCGAAAGCATCGTAAACAATGCGCATATCTCTCACCTCGGCAAAACCGAAAAAACATTTGGCGTGCCTGCCAGTGGCGGGAATACCGAGAACATCGTAAATAACACGACCTCCCGCCTCGGCGAAACCGAGTTGACATTTGCCGTGCCCGACCACGGGGCAAATGAGGTGGACAGCGTAAATACCGCGCGGAATTTCTATCGCAGCGAAGCCGAAAAAACGCTCGGCATATCCACCATCGGATATATCAGGGAGCTTATTTCGCAGAGGGAGCTGTTCTCCGAGGAAAACGCGGCGGGCGTTTTTGTGCGCGGCGCGGAGGTTTCTTCTGCGGGCAGTGCTGCGGCGCGGGAGGTTTCGGAAAGGACATCGGCGGCGCTGCGCGGGGGCGCTTCGGGCGAAACCGAGAATTATCGCAGCGGGGAGCATTACGAAAGTAATTCTTCCGTGCACGTCGGCGATGCGGAGCGCGGCAATTCTGCCGAAAACGCAGGGGCTGCGCGCAATAGCGGCGCGGAATATTCCGTTTTGATCAGAAACGGCGGGACGTTTGCAAAGGTGCTGAACATTTTCGGCGGCAATTCCTATGCTTATGAGGAGCGCTCGCTGTTCGGCGGGAATGTTTTCGGCGGGGATATTTCCCTGACTGAAAACAATGCCGGGTTTATCGGCGGGAGCGTGGCTTCCTCTGTGCGCAGCGAAATCAATATCCCGCGGGGGAATGCGTTTTTCGACGGGATCTCGGGCGGGGTGAATGTTTTCGCGCCGATTTCGGGGGATAAATATTTCGCGGCGGGCAGTGCGCCCTCGGCTTTCGGGGGAGATACGCTGGTTTATTCGGCGGCGCTAAATTCGGAGATGCTGCGGGGTGTCCTGCGGGAAAAACTCGCACAAAATTCGGCGGTGTCTGACGGCGCGGAAACGATATTCACGCGGCATGAGAGCAGCAACTCCGAAAGGGAAACGAAAAGCGCCTTTGTTTCGGATAAATTCATCGAAAAAAACAGCGTGACGAACAATACTTTGTCCGATGTTCTGCGGGAAAAAACCGCCGAATTTTCTTCGGGAAAAACAGAAAACACCCTCGAAAAATCAACTTCGGATATCATCCGAAGTGCAGTCGTTAAAAGCGCCTTTGCGGAGCTTGAGCGCGACGTGCTTCATCTTTCCGAGAGCCGCGAAACGGCTTCAACGGACAGTCTGCTCATATCAAAGCAGGACTTCGCGAGCGCTTTTTCGGAGGTCATCAATAACCCCGCCGAAAGGCGCGCGGAAAATATGCGGCACTATCTGCGGGAGGTTTTCGGGGATAATTCGGCGGAGAGGATGTTCGATACGCTGACCCTGCATGACCGCAGCAGCGCGGAATATTTCGGCGATTTGACCGAGAAAAACGAATATCGTTACGGCGGGAATGCTACGTCGGTGGATATCCGCAATTCCTACGAAAAGAGCGAGTTTATCAGAAACAACTTCATTTCCGAAAACGGAATATTTTCGGAAACAAATTCGCTTTCCGAAATCAACATACTTCACGCTACAAATGCGGCGAACACAGTTTCCGAAAACAATTCATTTTCCGGAACCGACCTGCTTTCCAAGAACAGCGCGATTTCCGAAAGCCGCACGGAGCAGCATTTCGAAAACGCCGCCGAGATGGTTTACAAACTCTCGGATGGCGGTGCGGCGCGGTATTCCGCCTTTCGCGGGGAATACGGCGGGGTAGCGATAAGCCGCTTTTTCGGCGGGAGCAAACTCTACGAAAACTTTTCTTCGGCGCTCGGCGGGAATGCTTATTCGGGCGGCGTGACGTACGGCGGCGCGGAATTTTCCGCAGAATATGCGGGGGACAGGGCGGTAAATTCTGCCGATATGCGCCGGGAAAATTTCTCCTACAGCGAGGAAAACACCTACCTGCAAAGCGCGGCGGAAAATACGGTGATCTGGCGCGGCGGCGCGGATATCCGCAGAATGCTGCGGGGAGCGGAGGCGAAAAATCTGTTTCTGCGGCAGGCGGGGGATAATACCCTGCGCGTGACCACGGAAAAAACAGGCGCAGGCGGCGCGGGCGGTAACGTCGGCGAGGTAAGGCTGTTCGTTTCGGGGAGCGCGGCGGCGCGGGATAATGCAGACCTGACGGTATTTTTCAACGGCGCGGATAATAATTATTTTGCAGGGAATGCAATAGTTTCCCGCGGCGGAACAAATTACCGCGCGGGCGGCGGCAACGTGATCAATGGACAGGCGGAAACAGGGCGCTTGTCTGCGGGAACAAGCCGCAGCGCGGGCAGTGCTGATGTGCGGAATTATTACGAAACGCTCGGCGGCGATTTACTGCGGAACTATCGCTTTTTCGATTTCAGCGACAACAGCAGGTTTTACGGGGGCGGCGCGGAGGAGCGGCGCTACTACGAAGCAGGCGGGAATGCCGCTCTGCGAAACGAACTGCGGGTATATAACGGCGGGGAGAACAGCGCGTACTTCACCGCAATTAACGGTGATGTTTCGAGGATATATCATCGGGCGGCGTTTATCAACCTTTCTGAACGAAACGAAAAATCATATTTCGGAAATACGGAGCTTAATTACGCCGAAAGCCGCGTTTTAGAGAACAGCTACGCGGAATTCAATACGGAAAACATACAGGCGACGGGCGGGGGAGAGGTCCCGCAGGACGGCGCTATGATACTCGCCGCGATACCGCGCCGCGGGGCGGAGGATAAACCCGCCGCCAAGGAAAGCGGCACGGCGGAGGGGTCGGAAAAACGTCCCGCCGAGGATACGCGCGGCTCTGAAATAAACGCAAAGGCGCCGCAGGCGGACGAGCGGGAGCTGAAAACCGCCGTTGCAGAAACAGTGCGGGAGCTTGCGGCAACGGACAGGGAATTTATACAGAACGTGAGCGGCAGCGTTTTCACGCGGGAGAGCACCGAGCTGCTGTGCGATATCGTTATCGAGCGGCTGGAGAACAGGCTGCGCACCGAAAGCAGGATAAGCGGACGATAGACGAGAGGAGGAGCATGAATGGAAAAGGCGGCTTTATTTATCTATAAAAACGGCAAGTTTGCGCCGCATATGGACGTCATGTTCAATCCGTCGTCGTATTCGGTGGAGCATACGGTGGAATACAGCACCGCCGCGGACGCGAAGCGGCATACAGACAGGCTGAAATTCACGAAAGCGGGGGCAAGGCAGCTCAGCTTTGAGCTGTACTTTGATTCCTTCAATGGATCGGGAAAATTAAGCCAGATAAAAAACGCTGCCGCGGGTCAGCTCAAGGATTTTTTCGCGGGGAAGAACGAGGATATCTCCGAGCAGCTTGAAAAGCTGCGGGAAACCACCGAGCCCGCTAAGATAGGCGCAAGCGACTGGGGTATGCCGCCGCCAGTTATGTTCAGCTGGGGCGGGTTTTCGTTCACGGGGGTGGTGACGTCGCTGACCGAAAGATGCACCATGTTCCTGCCCGACGGGCGCCCCGCAAAGGCTACCGTCAGCGTTACGATGAAGGAATACAGGATAGAGAATGCGGCGGCGGACGCCGCGTCGCTGATGAAGCAGGCGTCCGCCATGCTGGAATCCTCCGCGGCGGAGGATAACCTCGCGGCGGCGGAAGCGGCGGTCAAAGCGGTATTGAAATGAAAGGAGGGAGCGGCATGAGAAAGGCGATAATTTCGGCTGTGGCGGCGATCATGGCGGGACTGTTTCTGATGCTGAATTACTGTATGACTCCCTCGAAGCAGGTGTATTGCTATACAGTGGACAGCAGCGGCACCCTCTATACCGTGGCGAAATACAACACCATCAGCGGAATGCGTATCATCGGCGGAGAAAACAACGCAGACTACACTGTGAATCTTGACAAGGTACTTGGCGGGGATCTTCAGTATAGCGATATGATCTGCCTTGGGGATAACGTGTATCTTATGAGCGATGGCTACAGCGGCGCCGACTATGTTACGCAGGTCGATCGCTTCGGAAAGGACGGAAGCTATCTCGGGCCTGTGCTTACGATGAAGCTTGACCCGAATTACGCATATTTTACGGCGGCATTCTGCGAAGCCTATGATTATTCAAATAAATGTGCAAAGCTTTATGCGACCCTATGCACCGGCGAAAGCATATATCTGCAGGAGATAATGTTGGATTCCACCGTGGGCGAATTAAGGCGCTATTCCCTCGGCAGCGGAAACGCTGCAAACTGGGTGGGCGTGTACAAGGACGCGATCATATATATGGACGCGAACTCGCGTATCCATGTTATAAACAGCGATAAGACCGACACCACGCTGGATATCGAGCCTGTTAACTTCGACTCGCCATTTATGATATCAAGCCTAATATACGGAGTAGACCTTGCCGACGTTTCCATGGCGGGAATATCCCTGCGTGAGGACCCTAAAAGCCAACTTATCTTCGGCGGCAAATTTATAGACGACCTTGGCGACATAAATGCGGACACAGAACTTGCGCCGGGGGTAAGATTTTCCGACCTTAGGAAAATAAAGAGCACCGAATGGGCAGCCGAAGAATATAGATACCATTTCCTCGGCATACAAAAGAACGGCAGCGAGCGCGGAAAAATTTATGAATTCAACGATGGCGGCAGCCTTGTTAATGTGTTCGACGAGCCGCTTCTTCCCGTGGGACGCGGACTGCTTATGTCGGGGCTGCTGGCGATAGGCGTTTTTGCGGCGGCGTTTTTGCTGCTGTGGATAGTGGAGCGGCTGCTGGCGCTTAGAAAGGTCGTTATAAAGCAGGCGCTGATATCCTGCGTGCTGGTGGCGGCTTCGTTCTGCCTTATGCTTTTCAGCTCGCGGCAGCTTATACGGGGGCTTATCAACAGCACGGAAACCTCCGCCCTCAGCGATATGCTGGACTACATCGCGGAAGAAATAGACGTGGACAGCTTCGCGGAAAACGGCATATCGGATGAAATGATGGAGTGCATCCGCCGTTTCGAGGAGAGGGAAAGCTCACGTTACGCCGGGAACAACGGGTACTTCCTTTCGCATATGAGAACGAATGTTTCGGTGGATTTCATCCGCGTGGCGAGGATGGTGGACGGGGAATATTACTATTCCTACTACTACGGCAAGCAGACGCCGGAAGCGCTTGCGTCATACTACACCTCGGAGGAAACGCTGAACGCGATAAGGCAGCTTGACCAAAAGCAGGTGCTTGTGACGCAGTCGTTTGCGCTCCACATCGAGTGGTACGAGGTCAGCATACCGCTGTACGACAGCAGCGGAAACAATGTCGGCTTCCTTATGACAGGGGTAGCGTACGACAGCCTGCAAAGCTCGGTGAAGAACGTTTCGGTGTGGCTGGCGTCGTTCTGGTGCACGATACTGTGCGAGATATGCGTGGTATTCCTGCTGTTCCTTATAAAGCTGCTTTCGCCGATGAAGAAGATAAAGAAGGCGGTTTCGGAGATATCCGAGGGCAGGATAGGCACCCGAGTCACCCTTAAAACCAACGACGAGCTTCAGGACATCGCGGCAAGCTTCAGCGAGATGTCCGTGAAGCTGGAGAAATACTTCAACGACATAAACCTTATCAGCAAGGCTTACGAAAGGTATCTGCCGAAGGACTTTTTCCGCCTGATGGGCAAGGGCAGCGTGCTTGAGGTAAGCCCCGAGGACAGCCGCGACGTAGTGCTGGTGTACCTTTTCATTGCGATAGACATGAGCGGGGTGCACCGCGCGGGGGCGGACGGATTTTCGGCGCTGAACAGGATATACGGGCTGGTTTCCACGACGGTATCCGCATTCGGCGGCGCCGTGCAGAGCCTTGACGACAGGCAGATGACCTGTATTTTCAGCGAGGACACCGCTTCTGCGGTGGAGTCTGCGCTGACCATAAGGGAGAAGCTCACCGCAGAGGGGCTTTCCGATGCGGACGTGAGGATATCCCTCCAGCGGGCGGAATCCACCATCGGCGTTATAGGCACGGGAGAAGCGATGAAGCCCGTTACGGTATCCTCTGCGATAGAATTCAACAGATACATTTCCGCGATAATGGAGCGGTTCGACCTTTCCTGCGTGATAACCGAGCACGTTGCCGAAGCGCTCTGCGGCGTGAACATAACCACGCGGTATATCGGGCTGATGTCGGAGCTTTACGGGCTGAGCGGGAGCCGCTTTGATATAAAGCTTTACGATGTGCCCGAGGGGTGCATCGGGGAGGAAAAGCAGCTTCGGCTGTCGACGCTTTCCGCATTCAACAGCGGCATGGAAGCATTCGCGCAGGGGAACACCCGCGAGGCGCGCAGCCGCATGATAGAGGTGCTGCGGGTGAACCGAGGGGATCTTATCGCGCGGCATTATATGATGCTCTGCGAGAAGCAGGTCAGCCTTCTGAAGGAGAATAAGGATGAACTCAGAAATAACTGATATCGCGTTTCCGCTGACCTTCGACGAAAACGGCGGGGCGCGGCTGAACGGACTTGACGAGGATATACGCCAGTCGCTGGTGCTGCTGCTTTCCACCCGCAGGGGGGAGCGGCTGCTCCGCCCGGAATACGGCTGCGACCTTACGCAGTTTGCATTCGAGAGCGTTAATTACTCGCTGATATCCCGCATAAGAAGCGAGATAACGCAGTCCATCGCGCAGTTTGAGCCGCGGGTGGACAACGTGTCCGTGAACGTGGACGGAAACGGCGGCGACGCGGGCGCGCTGGTGATACTGATAGAATACCGCGTGAGGGAAAACGCGCACGAGCAGAGCATGAGCTTTGTGCTCGGGGATAAATTCTGAAAAAGGAGGGGTGCGGCATGAAGGAGCTTCCCGCTTCGCGAGAGGATATACTGAAAGAGCTTGTTTCTATGGGCAGGCTGTATCTTCCCGAGTGGAGATATTCCGAGGGGGAATATATTTCGGCGCTGACGGATATTTTCGCGGACATGACGGCGGAGAACAGGGCGCTTCTTCCTGCGGCGGCGGAACGCTGCCGCGTGCTGTACCTTAGTATGTACGGGCTTACCCAGAGGGACGCAGTGCCGTCCAAGGGGTATATAAAGGTCGTGCCGACATCGGAGAACGCGGTGCACATAAAGCGCGGAACAAGGCTCGGCAGCGAGGAGCACGAGTATATCACCACTTCGGAGCTGCACGCTTCGGGGGCTTCGGTGACAGCGGTGTTCTGCACGGACGGCAGGAAGCTTTGCAGAAGCGGCGGGAATTTCTTCGACCTTTCGGGGGAGGATCTTTCGGACGCGTACATCTGCTTCTCGGCGGATAGGCTGCTGCAAAGCGAGGGCGCGTTTTCCTGCGAATGCATGATATACGACGTCAGCCGTTCCGACCAGCACGGGGTAAGCCCCGCGGCGGATATAAACGGCTCGGTAAGGTGGGAGTATCTCACGGAGAACGGGTTTGTTCCCGTGGAAAAGGCGGAGTATTCTGGCGGAAAATTCACGCTGCATTTTTCGGAGAGCGTGCCGCAGACGGAGTTCCGCGGGGAAAGCGGAAGATGGCTTCGGATGAGGTATATCGGCGCGGATATGCTGCCGATGTACTCGCAGAAAAGCGTTTTCGTGAAAGGTTCCGCGGAGGAGCTTAAAGTTCAGGCGGCGTATTTTAACGACGAAAAGCTTCCCGACGGAGATTTTCTGCCGTTTGGCGCCGAGCCTACGGCGTACGACGCGCTGTACATCCGCTCGGACGAATGCTTCAGCAAGAGCGGCGCGACGGTCACCATCGGCGCGGATATGAAATTTGAAACGATATCGCAGGCGTCCGAGCCTGCGGAGGTGCAGTGGAAGAACGTCATGCCCGCTTCGAAGCTTCAGCCGAAGCCGCCGCTGCGCAAATTTATCGAAAGCTGCGTCTGGGAATACTGGAACGGAAAGGGCTGGAGCAGGCTCTTCAGCGACGACGGCAGAAGCGGCGACTTTGCGGACGAAAATAAGTCACAGCTTAAAATAACGTTCACCTGCCCCGACGACATCGCGGCGGTGACGGTGGGCGCGGACGAGGGTCTGTTCGTGCGCTGCCGCATAAAGGACATCACCCGTGGGTATTCCGACAGCATGGAATATGTCATGCCGAGGGTCGCTGGCTTCACGGCGGGGTATGATTACAGCGAGGGCATACGTCCCGACGCGCTGTATGTTTCGAGGGACCTCGGCTGCGCGCGGGTAGAGGGGGAGCACCGTCCGTCGGTAAGTTCCCCCGCGGGGCAGAGCTGCACATACATCTGCCTTGACAGGGCGCTTCCTGTTGGGTACAGCAGCATGATGTTTGACGCGGAGGTATCTTCGGCGGAGGGGGACATCTGCTGGGAGGCGCTTTCGCGGGACGGAAGATGGTTCGGCGTTAATGTTTCCGACAGGACGGACGATCTGCGCAGCGGCGGTATTATCACGTTTTCCCTGCATGACAGGATGGAGCGGGCGGTGCTTTTCGGCGAGGAGGGCTGCTGGCTGCGGGCTTCCTCGGCGGGGAATGCGGAGGTGCGCCGCGTCGGGAAAATCACCGTGGACGTCGTGCCGGTTATACAGACGGCGCGGTGCGACAGGATGACGTTTTCCTATTCCGGAGAGCCGCTTAAACTGGCGCAGGGGAATGTTTTCTCGGCGGAGATAAGCGTGCTTGCGGAGGGCGAGTGGCGGGTGATAAGTCCCGAAAAATACACCCTCGACCGCCGCACGGGTACGATATCCTTTGACAAGGCATTCCGCCCCGAAACGAGCGGGGAGCCGAATATCGCCGCGGAATACACGACGACCGACGGCGCCGCGGGAAACGAACCCGCGATGAGCATAGATCATTTTCTTGACCCCGTGCCGTTTGTGGACAGCGTATATAATCCCGAGCCGACATTCGGCGGCAGCGACGGAGAAACTCCCGAAGAATGCACCGCCCGCGGCGCGGACAACGTGCGTACCCTCGGGCGGGGGATATCCGCGGGGGACATCGAGAGCATCGCGCTCAATTCCGAATACTCCGTGCACAGGGCGCGGTGCATCGGAAGCGGGGACGAGATACTTCTCGTGCTGCTGACGGAGGGCGTTGACAATAATGCTTCCCGCCTTGCGGCGAGGGGAATTTCCGAAAAAGTCAGCGGCGCAATGCCGTTTTATATGCGGGGAGCGCTGCGGGTAATCGGCGCGGAGCGCGTTAAGGTGAATATAACTGCAGACGTCACTTCCGATGGAGAGGTATATCCGCAGACGATACACGCGGACATTTCGGAAAGGCTGTCGCGGTATCTCGACCCGATATGCGGCGGCGCGGCGGGAAACGGCTTCGACATCGGAAGCTTCCCGACGGCGCAGGACATTTCGGCGGTGATACTCGGGGCGGCGCACATAAAGCACATAGACAGGCTGCAGCTCCTTTTTGAAAGCGGCGGCAGGCTTATCGGCGGGGAAAACTGTGACATTCCCTGCGGCGTGCCCGTTTCGGGGGAGATCACCCTGAGAATACGCGAGGAGCAGATAAGAATTTAACGGAAAGGAGCGTCGGCGATGGTGGAATTGCCCGAAATAAAAGCTTTCGACATAGAAAAATCGCTTTCGGAAAGAGAGCAGGAGCTGTATACACTGACCGACGGGAAGAGCAGCTTTTCCGAGGGCAGCGTCGGGGTGACGCTGCTGGAGCTTCTTACCTGCGTCCTTTCGGAGCAGCGGCGGAACATGGGAAAGGTGAGCGGGGGGATACTGAAAGACCTCTGCGCACTGTACGGATATGCTCCGCAGGAGGCGGCGCCCGCGCGGACGTATGTCGTTTTTGATGGCAGCGAGCCAGTCCCCGCGGGGACGAAGCTGCGCGCGGACAGCCTTGTTTTTGAAACGCAGGAGAATGTTTCCCCGAGCGGGAACAGGGCGGTGGTTTTCGCAAACGTCAGGGACGGAAAGGCGGAGCGCTGCAGCATCGACGGCGGCGCGGCTGAAATATTCGGCGGCGGGGATCAGTTCGTGATAGGCTTCGAGAAGCCGTTTTCGGCAGGTCGGGAGGAGCAGCTTCTGCTGTGCTTTGATGGCGGCGGGAGGAAAATCCCCGAAGATATGAGTTCATTTGATACCGGCACGGAGATACTGTGGCAGTATTTCGGCGGCGAGGGCGGCAGGAACGGCTGGCATGATATTGATGTTGTTTCCGACGGGACGTACGGCTGCTTCTGTACGGGGGTGCTGCGCTTTTCGATAAAGGGCGCGCACAGCTCCAACGGAAACTTCTACCCCATCCGTGCGGTGGTGAAAAAGCGCGGATTTGACAGGCTGCCCATGTTCCGCGGGGCTTATACGGACATCTGCACGGCGGAGCAGCTCGACAAAAAATGCGCCTTTGCGGAGTTCGGCAAGGATGAATTCCAAAAGAACGCGATGTATTTCGGCGGCACGCTGGCGGCGGAGGGAGTTTTGCGGCTGTTCGTGCGGAAAAACGGCGGCTGGGTCGACGCGGAGAAGCTTGGAATTGCTTTCGCGGCGGACAGGGCGGGGGACAAATTCCGCCTTGTGACCTCCTCAAGGGAGCAGCTTTCCGCGATATTCGCGGAGCATGACGGGAATAAAGAGCCCGTGCTGCTGCTCGCGGCGTATGAGCATGAGCACATCCGCGATTTCAGCATGTATACATCAGACGGCACCTGCGGGCAGCGGATAGCCCTCAATTTTGCGGGGGTATGCCCGAGGTACACGGAAATTCTTGTCGGCGGCGAAAACGGATTCGAGCGGTGGACAAGAACCGACTCGCTTTCCCGCTGCGGCGCGGATGAACGCGTTTTCGCGGTGGAGGGCAGCGAGCTTGTGTTCGGGGATAATTTCTGCGGAAAGGCGCTGCCTGCGGGGCAGGTGGTGCTTGTTTCCCTCGCGCTGACGGCGGGGGCAAGGGGCAATATCCCCGCGGGAGCGTTCTCTTCCGAGGGGACAAAGGCAATGCGCCCCGCTGCGGCGGCGGGAGGAATATCCTCCGAGCGCCCCGTTGAAACATTCGCGAGGGTGCTTTCCGAGCCGAAGGAGAAAACGCTGCTTTCGGAGAATGATTTCATCGAATGCGCGAAGAATACGGCGGGGGTGCTTATAAAGGACGCGGAAGTCTACCCCACCGAGGGCAGGGACGGAAAGGTGATACCCAACGCCGTTACGGTGATGATCCACCCCGACGTGCCCCATCCCGAGCAGGCGACGGAGTCGCTGGGGTGGTACATCGCGGCGGTAAAGCGGCGGATGGAGCGGCTCTGCGCGATAACGCTGGCGCTTACGGTCAGGTTTCCGAAGTACGCGGCGGCGGATATCAGCGTGCGGGTGCGTTCGGATGATTATTACATCTCCGCGGAGGACACCGTCCGCAGATTTTTGGAGAATTATTTTGAAGAGATACGCCACGGCATAGACAAGGGCACGCTGCTGCGGGAGCTGAGCGCTCTCCCCGAGGTGACTGCGGTCAGCTCGCTGAGCATACGCTGCAGCGCGGCGGAGGCGGTGCATCAGCCCGACGGCGGGATAAACGTCCCGACATGGTGCAGGATGTATCTGCGCTCGGTCGATGTCAGGTGCGAGGAATACTGAGGAGGGCCGCAGTGGAAAGAAAGCATTTTACATTTTCGTGCAGCGGCGTTCCGCAGGGGATAGTCGGCCGCTGCGAAAAAGCGGACGGCGCCGCGGCGTTCGGCGATGGGGGCCTTTGGGTGTCCCCCGTGGTGGACAGCGGCGAGGACGGCACAGTATGGGACACGGCGCTGATAGACTGCATCCGCCCCGAAAAGGGCAGCTTCAGGTTTATCGCGGCGGCTTCCGACCGCGACTATATAGAGCACAACGGCGGGAAAATTCCGCTGACAAAGGCGCTGGCGGACTATATACGCGGCGGGGCTTCTCCAGTTGAGGAGCTTGACGCGGCGGTGTTTGTGGACGCGGATACGGTGCCGCTGCACAAGCTGCGGGGCAGGTGGCTGCTGTTTGCGGTGCAGTTTTTCCCCGAGCAGGGGAGCGCATTCATGATGAAAAGCGTGAGCGTCAGCTGCTCGGCGGCTTCGTATATGGAACTGCTGCCGGAGGTGTTCGCAAAGACGGACAACGGCGCGCTGAACGATCTGCTGGCGATGTACCGCGCAGTAACGGACGAAACCGACCGCAGCATACTCGGGCTGGAGCGGCGGCTCGACCCCGACCGCGCGGCGGGAAAGGATCTCGAGCGGCTGCTTGCATGGCAGGGAATAGGCGTTACGGCGATATGGGAGGAGCAGCGGCTGCGGGAGCTTATCAAGAATTCCGCGCGGCTGGTGCGGCTGAAAGGCACGCAGGAGGCGCTTTCAGAGCTTTTCGAGATACTTCTCGGGGAGAAACCCGTTATAACCGCCGAAAAGGGCGCGCTGTCGTTTTCGGCGGAGGTGAGCCGCGAAGCGGTGAAGTCGGGCAGGCACTATGCGGAGCTGCTTCGGCTGCTGAAGGACTTTTCGCCCGCGGGGATAACCCCAAGGCTTGTTATAAGGCGCGCAGGCGCAGAGGATATGACGCTCTCCGACGACAGATTCGGAAGCGGATTTATCATTTGAGAACTATACCCAAAAAGGAGCAGCCATGAACTATAATGAAATATTTCCGTTCATAAGACCGAATTACTACAAAGGAAAGCAGCTCACGGTGCGCGATTTCCGTGAGGAGCACGGCTATCTTGACAGCAAGCTGCGGGCGCTACGCTGCGGAGTGTGCGGCGCAGGGGTAGTAAGCGGGTTTGATGTTGTGGCGGTGGATGACGAGAATTACTCGGTGGAGTGCGGGTACGCGTTCGACCGATACGGAAGAGATATCTGCATTGACGTTCCTGTACTTCGGAATATCACCGCTACGGACGGATTTGACGCCGTTGACGCGGGCAGCGAGGTGTATCTCTGCGCGGAATATTCCGAGCTGCCTATGGATAAGACATCCCCCCTGTACGACAGCAGCAGGACGGAATACGACCGATACAGAGAGGTCTGCAGGCTGTTTTTCACGAACGAGCGGCCGCGGGGAAATATAAACGGTCTGTCCGCCGTGGCGGAAACGGTAACGGAGTTATACCGCGCGGAGGGGCTGACGGTGTATATCGTTGTGCCGAAATATGTGAGCGCCGGGGAAAGCCTTGCGGTGACGGTGGCGGTGGATAAGCACGGGCTGGACAAGAGCGTTTCGGCGGAGATAAACGTCCACTGCGACAGCTTCAGCGACGGCACGGGCGTTATTTACTACAACGCCGAGGACACCTGCGACCACTGGGAGCAGCGCATTTATCTCCCGCCGCACAGCAGGAATGCGGGAATGAACAAGGTAATGGCTACGGCGGCGGATATAAAGATAATCGTCGGGGAGGAGCAGGTGCCCTGCCTTGGCGCCACCGCGTCGACGGAGGTCATCGACGAGCCTGTCGGCGAGAGGCTCCGCAGGGAATATTTCCACCTCGATGTAATGAACGACGATTCACTGCTGTATCTCGCGCAGTTTTACCTCGACAACGGCGGGAAGCGCATAGGGATGATACGCACGCTTCCGTTTGACCAGTACATACACAGCGCACCGATAGATTTTATAATGAGCCGGATACCGAAGCAGCCCGAAATGCGGCAGCAGTCCGCGGGGATAAACGACGCTGTCTTTTCGGCGCGCGAGCCCGCCGCAAACAATATTTCCAGCGGCGTGGAGAGTATCGACATAACCAACGATTACCGCGGGAAGATATATTATTCATCCGAGATAGTGCACGGGCTGGGCGAGGGAAGCGTTTCGTACAGCGTCGGGTTTGAGTGCGTGGACAGCTTCTCGGGCGACGCGGACGACACGGTTGTTTTCGGCGACCCGTCGCTGTTTGAGGGCACGCCGTACAGCATGGATTTCCCGAAGATACAGTACAGCATTATTTCGTATAATTCCAAGGGGACATTCAGGATAGCGGTGCGGCTTCTGGACAGGATAAATGCGGGCAGCATAAGGCTTCACTGGGTCGCGGTGAGGGCGCAGGAGCAGTCGGCAAAGGATATGATGGACGTGGAAAAGGTTTCGATATCCATCAAGCCCAACCTTGTTAACATCGAGCCGCGGGAAACGGTGGGTCTTGAGTACATTATCGAGGGCACGGACAATACGAACTGCATATGGGACGTCGCGGACAAAAACGGCGGCACCATCAGCAGAAACGGCATTTACAAGGCACCGTCCGCCGAGGGCGTATATACTGTCACGGCGACCAGCGTGAAGTATCCGACCAAAAAGGCGGTAAATTATATTATCGTAAGCAAGCGCAAGGAAATATAATAAACAGCCGCCCAAACGGGCGGCTGTTTTGTGGTGTGGGGATATCAACGAGAATAAAATCCGACCTTATTCGGCGGCGACTTGAAGCAGAGAACTGCGCAGATTTAACTGAATTATTGTGTACTTATGTTTGGCGAGGTATTGTCGATTATCGTCCATTCTCCGGTTTGTACATTTTGGGTTAAATAGAAGAATTGTTCTGTGCAGCCATCGTCTAAAAAAGTTTTGGTGTGGTCGTACTCAACGTAGTATTTCGCCCATACGACAATAAAGTGTTCGGCGAGATATTCATCCGTCCAGCCCCGCGCTTCCGCAAGGTCGCTGCCTGTGTATTCTGCCCTGACACGGGCTGTTTCGTCTTTGTCAATTTTAATTTCGTCAACGCGTACAGTGATTGTATAGTCTTTTTCGGCCTGACCCTCGATAGCGCTTTGAACGGTTTTTATCGGATCGACGGAGGTTTTTTGCAGCCACGGGTCAAACAGCCCCGATTCATAAGCGGCAAAACCGCAAAGCGCCATCAGGACTACCGCGGCGGCGATCAATACGGCAATTCTTCCGGGACTTTTGGACAGGCGAGTTTTATTGTAAGAAAATGCTTCGTCGACATATTTTGTACCAAGTTCGCTCATAGCGTCGGAAAACGTTTTTGTGTTCATACGAATACCTCCCTTTCAATTAAGTATTGCCTCATTTTCCTGCGGATACGGGTCAGTCGGACGGAGATGTTTTTCTCCGAAAGCCCCATCAGCCGTGCTATGTCTTTGCAGCTATCGGAAAACCAATAGCGGCGCATGAAGATAACGCGGTTTTCAACGGTCAGCGTGTCCAGAAAACTTTCGATGATACGGGCTAACTCCTTGGCTTCAATTTCGGATTCTATTGTGTTCGGGGCTGCTATACAGGCTTCGATTTCCTCTAAAGCTATCGTGTACCGGCTGTTTCGTTTGGCTGCTTTGTTTCTCCAATAGCTTTTCAGCGAAATGTTACGAACGATTTTCAGAAGATAGGATAACAGAGGATCTGGACGGGCAGGAGGGATGGCGTTCCATGCACCTAAATAAGCGTCGTTGACGCATTCCTCGGCGTCCTCTCTGCTGCCCACAATGTTATACGAGAGTTTGTGACAGGCTTTTCCGTATTTATTGTCCAGCTCCCGTAACCCTTGCTCTGACCGTTCAAAAAACATTTCTATGATTTTTTCATCATCCATCATCATACCGCCTCCTTTCCGGCTTCACCTATATACTACGGTTTCAGCGGCAAATACTACATCAAGTTTAAATGTTTTTCAAAAAAATTATAGCATATTTTTGGCGAGGGGTGCAATAGAATGAAAATTGTATTTAATGATTAAACAGAAAAGATAAACACGAAGCGTAAGCAGGCACCTGCGTCGTTTTTCATGGTTTCGCAGAGCGAAATCGCGGACGACCGTCCGCGAAGAAAAAACGATGCCACCAAATAATAAAACCGACCCAAAGGTCGGTTTTATTATTTGAAAGAAGTGACCTACTTTGATACAATTTGCACACCCCGCATACTTTTCGTTAAAAGGTATAGAGATTATTAAAATGTACTATTACCAATTGAGAATAACAAATTCTTCAGCGTTTTCCCGAATAATTGCATTATATTGCTGTACTTCATTTTCAATGTTCCTGCTGATTTTGATACAATAGAAAAAGCTTTCTCCGGGGTCAAAACCGCCGAAAAAGGCATAAAATAAGGGCTTTTGAGGTCAAATGCAGACTTCGAAAGCCCTTGTTTGCTTTATTCAGTTACAGATTTCTGCCGTTCCAATGCCCGACTGCACCATGGGAGGTGGTAAGCCTTGCGGTGTATGGATTTTTGAATAATTAAAAGGTTCAACCGTTTCAAGGAGTCCTTTCAGAGACTTAATCCATTCGCTCAGCTCTCCATCAATCTAAAATAGTTTTAAAGTTTTACTCCTTGGCATAGTGCCGCCTCATTAATTCACGAAAATCTGAAATGTAGACATTCAGATTATTTTTTGGATTTTGTTCCAAGCGGCTTTACATTCAATTTCTCTAGGACTACATTACACTCGTCAATCGGGCAACCGTGAAAAGCTGAAAGTATGTACATATAAGCGTAGTCCGTATCATCGCTGTTATCATAGCCCAAGCCGGAGAGTCGCAGAGCCTCTTCGGTTTCGTGGAGCGTTAATTCCAATCCTACCGCCATAGCGGTGTAGGAGGGCACCTTAAACTTATGATTCTGATAAACACGAGTATAGTCCATCGGCGCGAGGAGTGTCTTGCTTTGAAAAATACTTGTGTTCCAATGCGCCGCATCCATGTACTTGCACATCCGCTGCGAGGTAGTTTCATTAACCAGACGATTGCGCTTAAGCTGTTTCTGAAATTCCGTGTCTGCATCGTCCAGAGCCTTTGCAAGAGCCTTGTTGTACTCGTCCATGTTCTGCGTATTGGAATCATAGGACGGTAGTTTTTTGTATTCAGTATCGGCGCGGAACATATAATGGACATCACGGACGCTTGTTCTGCTGCAAACCAGTTTGTAAGAGAAATCGAGCGTGCATTCCGAGAGATGAAGCCTTGCGTATTCGGTAAGGAAAAGGGCGTCCTCACTGGGTAGCACATATTTCTCATCTCGCAAGACGAAGTATCCTTCGGCAAAGCAGAATGCACCTGTGTCGAGTGTAGCTTTCAGAAACTCGTTGCTCATGTAGAGTCGGAATGCAGAAACTTCGTCAATCGGCTGCTGGTGGAACTTTGCGGCTGTGGAGCTTTTGCGGTGCCGGCGATCTATAACCACAGTTTCGCTGTCATATAATTCGACTGCCTGCGGAAATCCCAACTCGGATACACGGATTGCCGCTGACTGCTTCGACACCTTATAGGTTTCCGCAACCTCCTCAACAACAGCTTTTAATACTGATGACAGAACATTTCTGCTCTGTCTGTTGTCCAGACGTTCAGAGAGAAGCATTTTCACAGTGCATCGTGGCATGAGGATTTTAGGCGCTATGGTACGAGCCTGCCATTCCATCTTTTCAATGTCAGACCATTGTTCGTTACGGTCATGCTGTCCTGTGATCAAGCATCGAAATGCAAACTCAGAACCGAGCTTCTGCACATTTTGATAGCGGAAATATGCCCTGTGCTTGTACCAATGGTAACATTCGTGCGCAAGCGTGTTATTTGCCCGTCCGGGATTAAGAATGTCGGAGTCAAGGAACACAGTGGGCTGCGTGACCTCATAACCTATGTATTCCTCTGACGACCAGTCATAGACTTCGATGATTCCTGCCGTAAAAGCAATCGCTCCCTGAATGCTGTCATCCGGAGACAGGCTCTCGGTTTCCACGATGTCGAGGTTCATCTGCTTTTGCGCTATATCCCGTATAGGTGTTGCCTGCGGGCTGTCGAGGACTTCTTTGCAATACTTCCGCAGAAAGGCTTTCGCCTCTGCCTCAAAGTCCTCGACAAAAGGCATGAATGGATTTTTATCGTTCTGCATGGGCGG